>CADBNP010000074.1 GCA_902796095.1 uncultured Aeromonadales bacterium
GATGCTTTCAATAATGAACTAAAAAAAATTATCTCTGATAAGCAGAAACTGGAAATTGCGGATTTGAAGGATATTAAGGTTCTTTCATACAGACAGCTTGTTCCTCTGGTAAAGAAAGCTCTGTCCGATATTGAGAAAGTTGCAGAAAACTCTACAAGCGGAGAACCTGCGGAACTGAAGGATTTTTCAACAACTCTGCTGTTTGTTATTACAAGGAAGTTCGGTGACAGTTACCTTGTGGTTTCATTCTCGATAGGAGACGGTGCCATAGTAGTGTATGACGAAAAGGAAAAGAATCCGGAACGCAGAATTGTCAGGGACGGCAAGCCATATACCTGCAATACTCTTCTCATGAATACTCCTGATTCCGGTGAATTCGCGGGTCAGACAAGATTTTTAACCATGAAGAATCTGTTTACTGCACCGGATCTTATAAATCGTCTTTCAGTTCATTTCGTGAAGGATTTTACTTCAATAATGCTGATGACAGACGGAGTTTCCGATGCCAAGTTCGAGACAGAGGACTGCATGACAAATAAGGAAAACTGGGATTTATTCTGGAAGGATCTTACTGAAAAGGGCGGTGATGATTCTCCTCCGATAGATCTGAAGGATCCTCCGGAAAAACAGAAAACAGAACTGCTTGAATGGCTTAACTACTGGGCTATAGGTAATCATGACGACAGAACACTGGTGGTGATGTACAGAAATGAGTAAGAGTAATATTGTTAGTTTGACCGCCAGAGACGGTACTCAAATACAGTTTGACGCTGCTGAGGCCATCGGCTCCGGAGCCATGAAGGATGTATATTTCAGCCCGGACAAGTCGTATGTAGTCGGTTTTTTCCGCAAGGAGCAGGATCGTAATTCCAGCGAGCGGCTTGAAAAAATAGTAGATGTTTATGCAAAGCAGCTTTTTGAGAAGGAAGGCGGAGAAAACCTGAAAAAACTTTTCTGCTGGCCTACTCATATTGTGGAGTGGGATCACAAGGGTATTCATAAGCTTGGTGTGGTGGCTCCGACCTATCGGTCTAATTTCTTTTTTTCCTCCGGAAGATTTAAGGGAAAGGAAAAGGAAGGCAAGTGGTTTGCCTCTCCGAAACTCAGAAATAAAATTCTTGAGGATGATCAGAAGGGAACATGGCTGAGCTATCTGCAGATTTGCATCAAAATTGCCCGGGCGGTGAAGAGAATGCATGCTGCCGGACTTGCACATTCAGATTTATCCTACAAAAATGTGCTTGTTGATCCGCTGAAGGGTGATGCCTGCATTATAGATATAGACGGACTTGTAGTTCCCGGCAAATATCCTCCTGATGTGGTGGGAACTCCTGATTTCATTGCTCCGGAAGTTCTGGAAACAGTTTCCCTGCCGAAAACTGATCCAAATAAAAAAGTTCCTTCCATTTTAACAGACAGGCATGCCCTGGCCGTGCTGATTTACATGTATCTGCTTTACCGTCATCCGCTGAGAGGAGGCATGGTGTGCGATCCTGATGACAGTGCCAGGGATGAGGAACTGAGTATGGGAAGGGAGGCTCTTTTTGTTGAACATCCGGCAGATACCAGAAATCGCCCCAAGGTTAATAATCTGGATAAATTTGAACTTCCGCAGGGTGATGTTGAAAAATTGCCATACACGCTGTGCGGTCCGTTCCTGGCTCAGCTTTTTGAAAAGGCTTTCATAGACGGACTTCATGATCCGTCAAAACGGCCTTCCGCAGATGACTGGGAAAAGGCTCTCATTAAAACTGTCGATCTGATACAGCCGTGTCAGAACCCTCAGTGTCATGAAAAATATTTTGTTTTTGACAACTCCAAAAAACCTAAATGTCCGTTCTGCGGAACTCTGTATAAGGGTGAACTTCCGATTCTTAATTTTTACTACAGACCGCGTCCGACAGAATCCTTCAGGTATGAGAACTACAGACTTATGGTGTTCAGCAAGCAGTCTCTTTACAAGTGGCATATTGACAAGAACATTCATCCTAATGAAAAACTTGCAGATGCTGATAAAAAGCCTGTCGGTGATTTTCATTTGCATAAGGGAAAATGGATCCTGGTTAACCGGGCCATGGATGAGCTGTATGACGTAAGTGATGCTGATAATCACAAAAAGATAGCAATAGGATCCAGTGTCGAACTGACTGAAGGAAGAAAGATTCTGTTTGGAAAAGATCCTTCCTACAGACTTTGTGTTGTACAGATAGTTTCAAATTAGCATTCGGGGCTTATATGAGAAGACTTCCTATTTTTTTTGTAATCGATGTTTCAGAGTCAATGGCCGGTAATCTTCCGGACGTTGATAAATGTCTGCAGATGATTTTGGGTGAGTTAAATTCAGATCCGTATGCTCTGGAGACGGCTTTTATATCGACCATAGTTTTTGCCGGCAGGGCTGAGGTCCTTAATGGTTTACAGGAAGTCTATACTCTTTCTGTTCCAAAGCTGCCGCTGGGTGGCGGAACAGACTATGGTGAAGCCTTTTCATGCCTGATGCGTGAAATTGACAGAAATGTTGTGAAATCCTCACGGGACCAGAAGGGCGACTGGAAACCTCTGATTTTCTTCTTTACCGACGGCAATCCTACATCGACTTCCTACAAGTCGGTTTTCAGAAAGTGGAATTCATCTTATGCCAAAAATGCCAATGTTATCGGCATTTCACTTGCCGCCAAACTTGATTATTCAATTCTTGGGATGGTTACGGAGCAGCTGTTTCTTATAGACAGTGTTGATCAGGAAACAATCAGGGGACTGGCCAAGTGGGTTTCCGTTTCCATAAAAACAACAAGTGTTGCCATAGGTGACGGAAAGAATTTTTCCGACAGCGACGCCATACCCGGTGATAATGAGACTGTACACCGCATAAATCTGAAAAAGGATAATGCTGGAGGAGAAAATAACGTCATCTCCGGCAATGATGTCAAGGTTATTATAGGCAAGTGTTCTAAAACTCGCAGACGCTACATTCAGCTTTTTGCACGGGAGGACGGCAGCTACAGAGAGAAAGGCTGCTATGTCATGCCTGATGAGGAAATGTATGATAAATTAACATCGGTCGATAATTCCGGTGATACAATTGATACAGCTCTTATTACCGGAGATATGAGCAGCTGTCCTCACTGTCAGAATCCTGTTATTCTGACGCATTGTTCCTGCGGCAGGGTTTTCTGCAGTGATCCGGAACGTGCAGAACGTGTTTTTGGCGGGATTAAATTAACATGTCCGTGGTGCGGCAGTGAAGGATGCTACGGCGGCGGCAATTTTGGAGTAGGAACGGGACTGGGATAGCAGTGAATTCATTGCGTGGTTGCAATATGAAATCAGGTCGGTTTGCAGGTGTTTCTGTCTGCTGCCCGGTTTTTATGCAGGCACTTGTATTAATGCAGGAACAGTCTGTTTATAATACTGAAGCTGGTCGGAATTCTTTTTCCGGCTTGTTTTTTTATGTGTGAAGTCTGTCAGATCAGAAGAAACC
>CADBNP010000075.1 GCA_902796095.1 uncultured Aeromonadales bacterium
GGGAGGAACAGTTGAACTTGACTTTGATTCTCTTGCCGGGATAAGTCCCTTCGAATTTGTCAAAAAACTTATGCCATGCTGAGAAAAATTGCCACCGTTATCGCATATGCCGGTTTTATCGCAGGTTCACTGTTTCTTGGAACTGTAACCTCGCTGTTTCTGTTTGTTTTCATAAGAGATCCCCGGAAAAAATGTCTGCTGTTCAGAAAAAACGTCCGCAGCTTCTGCCGTTTTTTTATTTTTTTCTGCCGCCACACCGGAGTATTCAGAACGGATGTAAGCAACGCCAGAGAGCTGGAACAGCTCAGAGGAAGCGTCGTAATCGCCAACCATCCCTCACTTGTGGACTATGTAATCCTCATATCATGCATGAATCCCAACACAACAACCATTTTCAAGCAGTCACTCAGGCGTGGATTCATGAAATTCGTGCTTCACAACCTGGACTATATACCAAACAGCAGCAGTCTTGAAGAAATCAACAGACATCTTGAAAATGATGCCAATCTGCTCATTTTTCCCGAGGGATCACGAACCAAAAGGCTGCCGGTAAAATTCAGCCGGGGAGCAGCACAGGTAGCAGTAAGGAACAGAATGCCGGTTTATATGGTTTTCATAAACTGTGACACCCCGGGATACCTTCAGCACCGTTTCTTTTCAGATTCCATGACTGCACAGACTCCAAGTTTCCGAGTCACTCCCATCGGAACAGAAAACATAATACCCGACACCGGAGCTGCAGACATAAACGCTGAAACAGGAGGAGAAAACGGATCTTCTGCAGATCCGGCCAGAACTGTCAACACCGGTGGCGGATCTGCCGGTTCTGAATATGAAACCTTCGGCGTGGCTGCCAGACATCTGACAAAACGCCTTGAGGAGATCTACAATGAGAAACTTGATAAAAGTATAAACAGTCCGCCCGAATGCCTATAGGATGTCCGGCACAGGCAGATTTGCAAAACATTAATATGAAAACACTATTGCTCGCAGACTTTCTGTATAATGACTGCATAGAGGCGGCATTTACAGACTGATCTCTGCAGTTCACCTGCACAGTCACAAAGCAGCAGGATCCCGCAGCTGAATTATGCATAACGGAAAACTTCTCAGCACTTATGTGAAAGCTGACGGAAAAGCAGTTCAAAAAAAGAAAAACAAAGGAAATAAAAAAAATGAACGAGGAATTAGTTCTGCAGGTAAAAGAAATAATCATAGAGGCGCTCAATCTGGAGGAGGTTACACCGGAGGATATAGAAACTGAGGCGCCGCTTTTCGGTGACGGTCTCGGTCTTGACTCAATTGATGCTCTTGAACTCGGTCTTGCGGTTAAAAACAAATTCGGTGTCGCCATTAAGGAGGACAGCGAAGAGGTCAGGAAGAATTTCTACTCTGTCGCAACACTCGTTAAATACATAGAAGAAAACCGCAAATAACCGGAGACTGACATGACAAAAGAAGAAATACTGGAAATTCTGAAGCAGATAATTGAAAAGAATTTCGAAATCGAACCGGATAAGGTCTCCGTGGAATCAAACATAGTCCAGGATCTGGATCTTGATTCCATAGATGCCACTGACATGGTTGTAGAACTGCAGCGCAGACTTCAGTGCCGTTTCACACATGAGGATTTCAAGACTGTCAAAACCGTGGGAGACATCGTCAACATTGTGGCCTCAAAAATCGAAAATGCAGACAGGTAGCAAAAGAGATCTGCTGAAGTGTCTTGCCGTGATCAACGAAGGCAGAGTATTGTTCAGGGACGGCGAGAAAGAATACACCGCAGGTGATCTTCTGATGAGGATTGCCGGGTTTTCCAGACTTTTTCCAAAGGTGGCAGAGGCAGAGAACCGGCAGATTCTGATCACTGTTGGGCACAGCTTTCACATGCTGGCCGCGATTGTCGCATCCTGGCTCAGAGGATACAACGCTGTAACGCTTTCAGATGTTGCAGCAAAGACCTACGGTTTTTCTCCTGCTGATTATCTGATTACAGATCACAGTCTGGACAGCTGCACTGCGGGAAACAGAACTGTGATAAATACCGGAGATATCCCCCTTGCATATGAACAGGACAGCGCCTCGGAAATTGAAAAAGTCAGATCCGAAATCAGCAGCCTGGATCCCTCCGGATGCCGCATAACAGAACTTACTTCCGGATCAACCGGTGAACCGAAAAGAATTGTAAGAACACTTCCCTACCTGGAGCAGGAAGTGACTGCAATTTATGATGTTATAAAGCCGGAAAACAGAGATGATCTGCTTGTTGCAGGAACAGTTCCCTGCTATCACTCCTACGGTCTGCTTTTCCGGCTCCTTTTTCCCCTCTACTCGGGCATAACAGCCTGGGCACAGATGCTGACCTACCAGGAGGAAATCAACAGCCTCAGCAACCAGAAGAAGAAGCTGATCCTGGTGACCAGTCCGGGCTTTCTTAAACGCACTGACAATCAGGAATGCCAGTGCAGGATCAGACTGGCACTGTCGGCAGGCGGAGCTCTGTCATCCGGTGTGCTTGCACATACCCTGAATATTTTCAGGAGCCCAATGCTTGAAATTCTTGGAAGCACCGAAACAGGAGTCATGGCATACCGTTTCACAGAAACCGGCAATGAATACTGGAACGGGTTTCCCGACTCTGAAATAGTACCTGTTAAAGAGCCGGAAAACGGTGAATCGATTCTCGGTTTCAGATCAAGGCACTGTGACATATTCAACGCCACACTTGATGACGGTACAGAGATATTCAGAACCGAAGACGTAGTGGAGATGACAGGACCAAACAGATTTATTCTGCATGGAAGAAAAAGCCGCACGGTAAAAATCGAAGACAACCGCATTTCACTGGATGCTGTTGAAAAGATCATTCAGGAATGTCAGCTGATAAAGGATGCGGCCGCGGTGGCTCTTAAATCCTGTAACAGAGAATATACGGCAGCCATGGTGGTGCTTTCTCCCGAAGGTTCGGTTATAAGAAAATCCATGACTCCGGGAAGGTTTTTCATGCATCTTCGCAGTCTGCTGACAGGATCCATCCCTGCCGTTGCAGTGCCGAGAAGTTTCATATTTGTGGAAAAAATACCGCTTACCCCTACGGGCAAGACCGATTACGTTACTATCCTGCAGGAATTCAAGCATGAGATATCCGCCGTTTAAGCAGGTTGCGCAAAATGAATCATATGTCGCGGCTGAATTTGAAACTCTGTCTGATCTGATATGGTTCGAAGGACATTTTCCGGAAGAGAAGATTCTTCCCGGAGTTGCCGTAACCGGTTTTCTTCTTCGCTGCATGAGAGATTTCCTCGGCATAGATCTTGAAAATCAGCCCTGCACTTTCCAGCAGATCAAATTCAATTCCCCGCTAAAACCGGATATGACATTCAGAATGGACATAACAGTCAACGCCAGAGAAGAAAACAGCGGAAGAATCTCCTTCACCGTGACGGAGAAAAGCTGTGAAAGGATCTGCTGCAGCGGAAAACTCAAATGGTAATTAAGCCGGTGATCATAATTCCGTGCTACCGGCACGGTGCCGAACTGAAGAAAAACCTGAGATCCGTCAGAAAACTTGGCATACCGGTTGTCATTGTAGACGACGGCAATCCGGTTCCACTCAGTGAACAGCTGAAAGGAGAACTGGACGGAGAGATTTCTGTACTCCGCACTGAAAGGAACGGAGGCAAGGGCTGTGCCATGAAGCACGGCTTCCGCCAGGCACTGGAGGCGGGATATACCCACGCACTGCAGATCGATGCGGATTTCCAGCAGGATCTCCAGGCAGTTCCGGAATTTTTCCGTCTGGCAGACCAGAATCCAGATGCCCTTATATCCGGAAGTCCGGTTTACAGCAATGTACCCGCCGGCAGATTCCTGGCAAGGTACGTAACACATTTCTGGGTGGCGGTGGAGCTGGGCAGATGCAGACTTGTGGACTCCATGTGCGGGATCAGAGTCTATCCTCTTGAGCGCACATGCCGTATTATGAACGCCAGAAATGTAGGCAGTCATATGAGCTTTGACACGGAAATCATGATAAGACTCTACTGGAACGGCTGTGATATCATCACATGTCCGGTGAAGGTGATCTACCATGAAGGCGGAATAAGCAATTTCAGAGCCTTAAGAGACAATCTGGAAATCAGTCTCTGTCACACCAGACTCTGCGTGGAGAAGGTACTGCATCCGTTTAAAACAGGCAGGAGAACATATCTGTGACCAAGGCTGACTGGATCACCGGACAGAAAGACAGCACCTCATCCCTCGGCATAAGTACAGTGATCTGGATATACAGACTTCTTGGCCGTCGCTGTGCATATGCTCTTGTCTGGTGCATTACCCTGGTGGTTATCATCTCAAACCCCGGTCTGAGACACAGATCGGAAGTTTATCTGAAAAGAATCAGACGCTTTGCGGAAAAGCGGGGAATTGAACTGAAGAGACTTACCCCCCACCGCCACATTTTTCGCTTTGCCACAGGCATGCTGGAAAAGATGCTGGCCTGGAAGGGACTTCTGAAGGCGGACGACATGGTATCCGTGAACAATTCTCTGGAAAGACTGAGAGAACTTGATGCGAAAAAAAAGAGCCATGTAATTATCAGCTCCCATATCGGTGATATTGAACTGCTGAGAGCAATAAACAATTTTCTGGATCAGACGACTCTGAACATCATTCTGGAAACAGAAAACAACCGCAGATTCATGGAGTATCTGAGAGGAGTCAATCAGAATTCCGGGATCAACATAATACCTGTAAGCGACATAACCCCCGCCACAGTGGTAAAGCTCCAGGAATCTCTTGCAAGGGGCGAATGGCTGGCCGTGCTTGGCGATCGTCTCAACAGCACCGAAACCAGAAGCATGAGGATTGATTTTCTTGACGGCAGTGCCGACTTTCCTGTAGGTCCGTGGATTATGGCATCTATCCTGAACGCTCCGGTATGCATCATCCATACGATAATTTCAGACGGCAGAAGGAAACTTTACATGAAAGAGATAGGCCGGCCTGAGATCAGACGCAAAAGCAGAGATAAGGATCTGAGACGGTACATCAGCGGGTATGCAGAACTGATGGAAGAGCTTCTGCTTGAAGCACCTCTTGACTGGTTTAATTTCTACGATTTCTGGCAGGAAGGAGACAGCACAAAATGAGTTACTTTTCATTTGACACTCCGGGCAGAGTTGAATTTTACGACTGTGATCCCATGGGAATGGTCTGGCACGGCAATTATCTGAAATATCTTGAAATGGCAAGAAGCAGATTCTTTGATCTGGCGGGATATTCCTACAGCGAAATTAACAGGGACGGATACACCTTTCCTGTAGTTGATCTGAAACTCAGATATTCATCGTCTCTGAGAATGGGAGACGAATTTACTGTCACCACAGATCTTGAGGAATATGAAAACAGAGTTGTACACAGCTTTGTGATAAGGTGCAGTTCCAGGATCTGTCTCAAAGCCCGATCAGTCCAGGTCTGCCTGCCCAACGGCAGCAGCGGACTGTCCTTCACCATGCCAAAGAATTTCACGGACAGGATCAAACTTCTTTTGACGGGAAATACGGGAAGATGAAGCCAAACAGAATTATTCTGCCGTTCTCAGTGCTGCTCCTTGCATCCCAGGCATATGCTGCCGAACCGGGATCCTTCAGGCTGAAAATGGATGATCAGCATATGCTGGTATCTTCCTTTGCCATGGAGAAGTATCTTCCGGAAAATGCCAGAAAAATAGCATCCGA
>CADBNP010000076.1 GCA_902796095.1 uncultured Aeromonadales bacterium
TGCAGACAGTTCATCAACCCTGTATATTTCCTTCTCATCAAAGAAAATACCGTCATCGTTTGCATCTCTGAAGGTAATGGACAGAATTCTGAAATTCTTCAGAGGAGCAGGCGGAGCAAAGACAACTCCCACCTGAGTTTCTCCGTCATCAGCAGAAAACACGTCATAGGATTCATACCTGCCTATGGCATCCTGCTCATAGGCAGCACCGGCCAGCTTTACAGCATCAGTATCCTGTGCGGATGCCACAGAAATAAAAGTTCCCAAAACCAGAGACAAAAACATACTGCCAAATTTCATCAGTAAACTCCCCGCCAATAAAAAAAGATTCACAAAAAATATCCGAACACCGTTTTTTGCAAAGCTGCGTTCGACCGTAAAAAAAATGCTGACAGCAGGTTCAGTCTGAACCGGTTTCAGACAAATTCACAGAATTTTCATGGAGAGCGCCATGAGTAAAAGCCGAAAGCCTGTTCAGACCTGAGGATACGTTCATCTCATCACTTCTCATGTCCGCCC
Source organism: uncultured Aeromonadales bacterium (assembly GCA_902796095.1). GTDB lineage: Bacteria > Pseudomonadota > Gammaproteobacteria > Enterobacterales > Succinivibrionaceae > UBA2804. The sequence continues at coordinate 520 of CADBNP010000076.1, forward strand.
GTTTCTGCTGCACTGCTCCTTCCGCAGAAGCACCATGCCTGTTTTTGCAGCTCTGCATACCCTCTCCGCCTTATTTCCAGAAAACTCTCAATCATGGTCCTGGAAAGAGTTTTCCGAAACGGCGGGGTCTTAGCAATAACGAAACATCATGTCCCGATGTCAGCAGAGAATCAAAAAATGCGTTTTTGCCTACATAAATTTTTCTGCCGCCGACAAGCTTTTCAAATTCTTCCATGCCGACAGGAAAATCCCTTATGAACTGTCATGCTGCATTCCTCACAGCATGGCAAAGCAAAGTAACGTTCAGCTCCGGCTCTGCCTGATCCTTCCGCAGCCGAAACGTTTAAGCAGGGAAGCAGACTCAAAAAGTTCAGGGCAGCCGAGCGTATAAGAACGCATGAACGGCAAAAAGTTTTCCGTCAGTTGTCAAAAACACATTTTGAAGCACGATCCTTCACAAGTCTGTAGGTGTTGTCAGTATTGAACCGATCGACAGATCCCCCTGTAACAAAACTGTCGTCAGTCACCTTAAGTTTAAGTACATTCTTTCCCGCAGGCTTGAGAAACACCTCTACAGCTTCCTTTGCATTTGCCAGATCCTCCGGTCCGCTGACAGCTACCCAGTCAGGAACTGTACGGCAGTATATGGATCCGTCCTTTTCACCGCACATCTGCCGGATTTTTACCTCAGCTCCCCGATATGCCGAAACGCAGCCGGTAACAAGATAACCCTCATCGTTGGACATTATGGTAAACTCGCCTCTCGGAAGTTCGATTTCATCACCGTTCTTCAGATCAAAATAATGATCCTGGCCGAAAAGAGTCTTATTAATTTCCAGAACATATGTTCCGTCTGCAACAGACTCCCCGTCAAGTGCCGAAGCTGCCGCGGAGACGGCAAGAAGCAGAAGAGCCAGTGATTTTTTGAAAAAAGTCATATAATCCCCCGGTATAAATTAAAACCCGCATCAGATGCCCAAAAAGCCGAAAAATACTTCATGCAGACAGGCGATGAACGATATGCCTGGGAATTTCAGTTCTTCCCCTGCCTGAAACCGTATGGAAACACCCTGCATCGCCATATTATACTCAGTTTCCGGGATCTTATCCCCGCCTCCGGTCAGACGCTTCACGCAGTTTTTCCGCTTTTTGAATGCATATGAATAACAAAAAGCCTGCGCAAAAGGCAGGCATTCAGCAAAAAGAAAAACTGTTACTTGGTTACAAGCCAGACTCTGAATTCCTTCTGAACGGTAGGATCTGCATCCTCATACATCTTCTTCAGACGATCGAGTGCCTGCTGACGGCTTTTGCTCATGGTTTCAGCGGCATTCTTCACCTCCTCCCTTGTAACTGCGGGAACAGGCTTCGCTGCGGTTTCAGAAGCTACGGTCTCGGTGATGTCAAGTTTGGCCTGGGTTGCCACAGTTGCGGCATTGGCATTGTCAACCAGGACTCTCTTTTCATGTCCGCTGCCCGGATCACCCTTGTACTCCTTGCCCAGATCCTTGATTTCCCTGAGGTAGTCTCTTCCAATCTGCAGACCGTCACGATGAGGCAGAACAAAAATTTCGGCATCCACCGTCGCACCGCTGTCGTCTTCAATATAAACTGTAGGATGCTTTACATATTCCTGGGCCTTTGCATAACTTCGCGGGTATTTGAACTTCAGTTTATAATTGGTTTCCTCTGACGGAACCTGCATATTGATAACAACAGGCTCGCTTGAAATCAGTTTGGTATCTCCTGCATCTCTGTATGCGCCTTCAAAGCGAATGACAACCTGGTGTGCACCCTTTGAAAGATAAACAGAAGAATCTGTCTTGAACACACTGCCCGGCTTTCCGCCATCAAGATAATAGAGTACGTAAGGTCTGCCTATCTCCAGATTACCTGCGGCAGCGGAGCTGCAGAACAAAACACCGCCGGCTAAAGCCGTAAACAATTTCTTTAAACTGAAATTCATAAAAACACCCGATATAAAAACTGTGACAATTATATCACATTCTCAAATGCCTTCGGCAATAAGCCGGGCATAAAACGAGCAGGAATACAGGGTGCAAACCCATGAAAGGCAGGATTAAAAGTGTTAAGAGAGTGGGTGTTTGTACGTATGAGTGAATGAATGAATATTAGTGAGCGCGTATGTGTGTGGGGGGGGGGATGGAAGTTTAGCAGCAGTGGCTGGCTGAGGTTGCAGCGATGTGATGCAACGCGAACGGGTAGGGTTCTTTCAGCATCCTCCACCGTCCGATCCTTTCTGAAAACTGATCTGCTCAATGACAGCAGGAGGCTGTCAGCCATCATTTCTGCGGTTCAGAGCAGCTCCATACCCTGCGGCACGGCTGTCAAACATGCAGTGGGCGATAAACCAGAAGGTGGCATACCACAGAAATGTGAAAAGGGTCGCTGACATGGCACAGTCAAAATTTCTGGCAGAGCCGGGAGTTTCAAATTCTGACCAGGCTACAATGAATGCCATGACGGTCACGTAGAAAATCATGAAGGAATACATCATCCTAAACCTGTCATTAAGGACGCAGGATTTCAACGTTTCCTCCCCGGAGATTCTACTGTTCCTTTTTTTGTTTTCCATTACCTTTCTGAAAAAAGGAAGCATCGCAGTAACAAAAATCACAAAGTCGAAAGTTCCGATGCCATCCATGAAATAATCCCAGGTCAGACAGCCAAGTATGTAAAGTATCACACCGCAGATACCGGATAAAAGAAGAAAAACACCTGTAATACGGTTGAAGAACGCCTGGACAGGATCTTCCAGATCTCCATAGCAATCCCGGTATCTGTACACCCTGAAAATCAGATACCATATGAAAAAGACAAGCTCGACAGCTGTTACAGCAAGTCCGAAATAAAACGGCAGATCCGCATCCATAATCAAACCTTATCCTGTTGTCTGCATTAAAACTACGCATGATATCAGACTGCAGTCAAAACAGAACCCGGTTCCGGGACTTTCTGAGAGGCGATATCACAAAAACTTTTTGAATAAGCAAAAGAAAAAAACGTATACAACTCAAAAGCAGGATCTGATGATCAGCATGAAAGCTGAAGCACAGATAAGAGCATAAGCAGTTTTGAATGCAACAGTACCAGTGATCGACACTGGATCAGAAGCAAACATGAGAACAGCACGAAAGAATACCTGCAGACCGTCTGTCAGATCCCTGCTCTGCTCTGTTCAGCCTGCTTTTGAAGACTTTCCTGTGCATGCAGTCTTTACTGCCGATCTGAAGCAAATTAACCAAATCAGTTAATTCTTACATAGCTGATAGATCTTGCATTTGCAACTGTCTTCCAGGCATCCTGAACAATTTCCAGCTTTTTTTTGCTGCGAATTTCTTTGCGTCTGCCCAGGATATTATTTCCCCGGGTGATTAAAGTCAGTTCTTTCCTGTATCTTATGACCAGATTCCTGTAACTTTCGTGTACGACAGCCGATGGTGCGTCGACTGCAACTTCCAGCACAGAGTAGGCATCCCTCAGTTCAGATGTCAGATTCTGAGGACTGGTGTAAGGTTCTCTGGAATACATGGATGCATACACTTTTCCGGGATCATCCGGGTCACTGATTTTGGCATTTTCATATCCGGCGCTTTCATCAGTTTCCGGTGCCGATTCAGATCCGTCATATCCTGCTCTGTCCCTTCCGGAGCCATACGGATTTGAAGAGCCTGTATTGTCAGCAAGATCGGCACCGTATTCTTCCGAGTCTGCCATGAAACCAGAATTTACATCTGAACCTGAACTGCCGGCACCATCGGAATACCCGTACTCACCGACACCGCTACGCCTGTTGTCACCGTAGTTTCCTCCTGCAGAATCATCTGCATATGCTCCGGATCCTCCACGACTGCAACTTCTGAATTTCTCAGAACTTTCATCTCCTGAAAATTTTTCTTCAGAATTGTCGGCAACAGTACCTCTGCCTGCCAGATAGTTTTCCCTTGTAAAAACAAAATGACTGCAGTAGGCGAAAATAATAAAAAGTATGATAGAAACAAAAAACACTGTAAAAACATATATGCCTGCGTCTACGTCGTTATTACTGTCGAGATAATAATCGGCAAAAACAGTACAGTCACAAAGTACCGTAAAATAAAAAATAGGAAAAGAATACATCATAAGAAAGGTATCGCTGGTTCCGAAATACCATACAGAACCGGTCACAAGTCCGTTCTTTTTGTTTTTTTCGCCGATATACGTGGCAATGAAAAACATAATCAAAATAAAGCCGGGCATGAATGTATCCAGAAAAAATTCATCGCTGACGGCGGATCCTGTAATGCATAAGACAAGGAGAAAAATAAATGAAAGTACAAGAAAAAATCCGGCAAAGCGGTTATAGAATTCCTGATCTGTACTCTGCCTGCCTCCATTCATCAACCTGTACACTCTGAAGATAAGATAATAGGCATAAAAGAGCAGATCTGTAAATGTAATGCAGGCACAAATTATAAGAGAAAAAGTAAAATCCATTTTCAATACCTAAACTTAAATTCAAAATCCGGAGGCGGAATAAGCTCAGAATCGTTGATCTGAAGAAGTTTCCTGTATGCTCGGCACAGTATACTGCATAGTTCTCGGACCAGGCCTGAAAATTCCGATCCGCAGGATTTTTCCCTGGCAGAAAATTCTCACGTTCACACCCAGATAAACAGGACGTCAAAACAGCAAGTACCTGCATACCTGCATACCTGCATACCTGCATACCTGCATACCTGCATACAGTGTACAGCATCTCGGACAGAATCAATACGACTGAAGTCTCTTTACTGCGTCAAAGAAGACAAAAAGATTAACGGCTTAATGAAAAAACAAATCTGCATCCGTAACTTCAGCAGGAGAAAATCTTCGGTCCACGCTCATATTTGAACAGCAGAAAAAAAAACAGGGTAATAAACCGTGTCTGTTATGACAGGATGGCAGGATATTCACAAATCAGTCAAATCTGACATATCTTATCGCCCTTGCCATGGTAATGGTTTTCCATGCATTCTGAACAATATCAAGCCTCTTTCTGCAGCGTATTCCCCTGCGTACGCTGTATTCGTTGTTCCGGGAACCGATTTCACGGAGTTCCACGTTATATTTTGAAACCAGATTCCTGTAGCTTGAAAAGACTGCAGCAGACGGCGCATCAGCTGCGACGCCGAGCACGATGTAGGCATCCTTCAGTTCATCAGTCATATTCTGGAACCTGGTAAACGGACTGTCGGAATATGAGGATTTATATGATGGTGCAGAATCTGAACTTTCACCTGATTTTTTATGTGCATTCTCATTTTCAGAGCACATATCTTCATTTTCATCTATCTGCGGTTCTGGTGATGAACCGAGATCAGGAGCGGATCCGGATCCAGCATCAGCTTTGGCTTCCGTTCCGGCATATTTTCCCGATCTGAAAATGTCTTCGCCGTATTTTTTACCGCTTTTACACTTTTCAGAATCAGAACCGGTGATCGTACGGGCGGACTCAGCTGAAACAGAACCGGTCACAGTACCGAGAGATTCCCCTGAACCAAATGTCCCGGCAGTACCTGCTGTCCCCTCTGAACCGGAAATGCTGAGAGCATGATCCAGTCCATTCTCAAAAGCTGCACTCCCGCTGCTTTCGTCTGATTCCGAAGGATTTTTACCGTCTCCACTGCTCGAGTAGTAAAAGGTTCTGCCAGAATTTACACCAGTTGTGGCTCCGGAGGTGGCTCTGCCTGATGTTTTTCTGTTTTGTGGTCCTGCTGACCTGGAAGTTCTGATCCTGAAAACTTCATCCTCAGATTCGTTGTTGCAGCTGTCCAGATCAGGAGCGGCAGCATAATAATTCTGACGTCTGAAAGTTTCAAAGACAAATGCCCAGAATAAAATAGAAACCACCATCATCAGCCCTTCACTTCTTTCGGAAGTTCCCAGCTGTACGTTCCCCGACAGCGCACAGATATCACAAAGCAAAGTTAAATAGAAAAAAGGAAGTGAACACACAACAAAAAAAGTGTCTACACTTTTTGAAATCCATCTGGAAAGTGAGTAACCGTCTCTGAGATCATAAACATCCATTTTCTCTTCTCGATTCGGTCTGCGGAGTCTCCAAAACAACGCAGCTCCATACAATGCGAGAAAAAAAAGACCTGGGACAACCGAATGCAATAAAAATCCTTCCAGGATTTTTGCTCCAACAAAGCAGAAAAGGAGAAAAAAAGCAAAAGAATAAACAAGAATGAAAAGTGAAATGGTGTTAAGCACACTCTGAGTGCTGGCGCTTAACTGTCGTTCATTTCTGATTTTATTTGCTCTGAAAGACAGATAACGTATGTATAGCATCACATCACCGACTGTGGCGAATATTCCAACTATGTAGAAAAACTGTGTTGCAATATGATTGCTGGCGTCACTCATTGTTTTTGCCGGATCTCAAAAATTATAAATCATAAATCAGAAGTCATTCAGTCGAAAAAGTTATGGAATTATCCGGGAAAGGAACCAAATCTGTTTTTCATGCTCATGAAACAGTTTTTTAGGTTCATGCGGACAAATTTATATTCTGACAACTGTTTTAAAACCTTGGCTCTGTTCTACAAAACTTTTTGGCAAGGCAGGCATATTGTATCTGATCTACCCGGTTCTTTTCATATTTTTACTTGAATTACACACTGCCTACGGCACCTGCATACGGACACTGTAAGCATTTCTGAATCCTCCACTGCACAGATACTCTTCCTGCTCAGTCTTTCAGCTCATCATAAACTCTGAAAGAAAAACTGCAAACGTCTCCATAGCGTACTCCGGATCATGTCATGACCTTTGCTGTCCGTACTTAATACGCCGATTTTCTTCCGTATTCTCGCTGCCCTGTTTTCTGACGTTCAGATGATCGGCTGTATCGGCAGACCTTTTCAACAGATGCTCTACATGAGATTTCTTGCTTCGGCAATTAACCTCCAGGCTTTCTCCACCATTTCGATTTTTTTCCGGATCTGAATTTCCTTTCGTCTTCTGAAATGGGAGTTGCCACGGCTGAGACTTTTCAGCTCTCTTCCATACTTATCTGAAAGTTTCAGATATCTGTCATACACTGAAGCAGTGGGAGCATCATGGGCTGAATCAAACACAGAATACGATTCCTTCAGATCATCTGTCAGATTCTGGATCCCGCTGTATGATTCTGTCAGATTTTCATAAGGATTGGTACATAAAGTTTCGTGATGAGCAGAATCCCGGTCATATCCGGAATTTTGATAAGCATCAGATCCGGAACCGCTATCAGGTATATCACCAGAATGACCGATCCCTGCACTGTCTGTATGCATCGGGTGGTCCTGATCCGGCAGGATTACGCCGTTGTCATACAGTTCTGAAGCATTTTCTTCTGTTCTGCGATCAGGATTAAGCACATTTCTTCCGACAACAAGAAAAATGACTGAAAAAACAAGGGAGACTGTCAGAACACCTGCGAAGAGCAGATTGTAGGGAACATGACTGGGTAAAGAATAGACGATAATATCTGCAAGAACAGTCATATAAAATACGATAATGGAATACCAGATGGTATGTCCGCTCTGAAAATTTCTGATCCTGGGCAGAAGATCATGTGCTAAATAATCACGAAAATACCTTCTTTCCAGACCAAATACAAGTCTGAAGCTGTGAAGTACAACAGGGATGATTAAAACAAATAAAACGCCAATGAGAGCAAAAGCAAATAATCCCGGAACAAAGTTTTTCACGCACCCGGATCCGATGTATAAAAAAATCAGAAAAAACATTATCGAAAGAATAAGGAATCCAGCAGTCAGTCTGTCAGTCGATTTTCTCTGAGAATTTACGGAGGTGTCATGCTCTGTTCTGCTTCTGCGGTCTCTTACAAAAAGATACCAGAGATAAAACAGAACCTGAAAAACCGTTATGATGATTCCGAAACAAAGTGCAGCAGTGTGATCCATTATTCAACCAGATAAATAGTCGCTGATGATTAGTGATATTATATAAATAGATTAGTGGATAACATCCACCTTTTCTCTTTTCAATAATAGTTAGATTTAATCGTCAAATATAACCTGTTGTAAGCAACGACATTCTAATCTTTCGTGATATGATTTTATTTTTTGTTCTATATCAGCAAGTATATCATTATGCTTATGAACAAAATCTTTTGTCAGATCTTTATTCCAATCATTGATTTTTAATTGGGATACATCATAACCTAAACCTTTTAAAACGTACAAATACGGATCATACCATGCATTTGTTTTTAAAAAATTAAAAACATTAAAATAGATTTCTTCAGTGAATGTCCAACAGGCATCTCTGGCTAAACATAATCGTTGAAATTCAGTCATTGTAGAATATCTGATTTTTGCTGGTTTTAAATAAAGGCTATGTTCAAGAAAAGTGTTGATCTTATCTTAAACTGCTAAGGAGTAATCATAACCCGCAGGCTTTGACTTGAAAGTCAAA
>CADBNP010000077.1 GCA_902796095.1 uncultured Aeromonadales bacterium
CGACATGCTATCATTTTCCAAACTGTATAAACACATTCAAAATGATGATGAACACAAATTAAAAAAGGGGCCTTCAGCCCCTAAGAAAATAAATTTGATGCCAAAAAGCAATTTGTTAGAAATTGCTCAAAATTTCGTTAACAGTTGCTTTAGCATCACCAAAGCACATAGATGTATTATCCTTGAAGAACAGAGGATTCTGAACTCCGGCATATCCGGCATTCATACTGCGCTTGAAAACAACCACATTCTGAGCCTTCCATACCTCAAGCACCGGCATACCATAAATAGGACTGCTTGCATTTTCAGCAGCAGCAGGATTTACAGTATCATTGGCACCAATTACAAGTACAGTATCTGTATTTTCGAAATCGTCATTGATTTCATCCATTTCCAGAACGATATCGTAAGGAACCTTTGCCTCGGCAAGAAGAACATTCATATGTCCTGGCAGACGACCTGCAACGGGATGGATACCAAAGCGTACCTCAACACCCATGTCGCGGAGTTTCTGAGTGAGTTCAGCAACCGGATACTGAGCCTGGGCAACAGCCATGCCATAACCTGGGGTAATTACGACTGAATTTGAGTTCTTGAGCATTTCTGCAACATCAGCAGGCTTAAGTTCGTGGATCTCACCCTCCGGAGTATCATCAGCAGCCTGAGGAGCATTTCCAAAACCGCCTGCAATAACAGAGATGAATGAGCGGTTCATAGCCTTGCACATGATATATGAAAGGATAGCACCAGATGAACCAACGAGTGAACCTGTTACTATCAGCAAGTCGTTGTTAAGCATGAAGCCTGCTGCAGCTGCAGCCCATCCTGAATATGAATTCAGCATCGAGATAACAACCGGCATATCTGCACCGCCGATGGACATAACCAGATGAACACCGAAAACAAAAGCAATCAGTGTCATGAGGATCAGAATTCCGTAACCGGTAGCGGAAACGCCAAGAGCAAGGAAAACACCGAACAGAACTGTGCAGAGAACCAGAGCCAGAAGATTCCAGTAATGCTTGAAAGGAAGCTCAAGAGCCTTGGACTTGATAATGCCTCTTAACTTTCCGAAAGCAATAATTGATCCGGTAAAGGTAACAGCACCAATGAAGATACCAAGGAAAATTTCAACCATTTCAACAACAATTGAACCGTGATCCTTTGCTTTTGCCTCAACAGCGGAACTCTTTTCAACCTTTGGCAGTTTGATTTCAACAACAACGGAATCATTCTTTGCAGTAGCAACGTATTCCAAAGGTGCTCTGGCGGTATTGAGAGCAATAGCATCACCAGACATGCTCAGACCTCTGACCGCATTGACATCAGGTGCTGCAAGACCAGGCTGAACCACAGTCTGAGCTGGAACAGCAGATACCTCTACATCCGGAGTCTCACCGGCATTAAGATTGATGAATGTGCAAAAACCAACCAGAACCGCAGCCAGACCGACAAAACTGTGAAGCATAGCAATAAGTTCAGGCATACCGGTCATTTCAACCTTCAGTGCCAGATAAACACCGATAACAGCACCAATAGCCATGGCAACAGCAATCAGTGCAAAGCCACCCCAGGCAAATGTAGGTCCGAAGATAGTGGCAACAAGGGCAATAACCATACCGACAATACCGGACAGGTTACCGGCTTTGGCGGTTTCCTGCTTGGAAAGTCCGGCCAGAGCAAGAATAAACAGGATCGCTGATATTATATAAGCGGCTGTAACTAAACCATATGACATTTATATATCTCCTACTTATCCTTTCTGAACATCTTCAGCATACGCTGCGTAACGGTAAAACCACCGAAAATGTTGATGGATGCGATAGTTACGGCAATAAATGAAATGATACTCACAGCAACAGAACCGTTGAACATCTGGAGAATGGAACCAACCACGATAATACCTGAAATCGCATTGGTTACAGACATCAAAGGAGTATGAAGTGCATGGGTTACATTCCATACCACGTAATATCCAACCACACAAGCCAGCGCAAAAACGGTGAAGTGTGAAAGGAATTCTGCCGGTGAGAAATGAGCAATAACAGCGAAGATCACGACAGCCATTACAGCAAGTACCAGCTTAAGAACAGTACGATCCTTCTTGACTTCAGGAATCACCTGCTCCTTCTTCTGCTCTTTTGCTGCAGGAGCTGCAGATACGCTGATCTTTGGAGGTGGGAATGTAACCTCTCCATCTCTGACTACTGTCATATTGCGAATGACAACATCCTCAAAGTTTATGTCGATATTGCCGTCCTTGGCAGGAGAAAGAAGTTTGCTGAGGTTTACCAGATTGGTTGAGTAAAGCTGTGATGACTGAGTTGGCAGACGGGATGCGAGATCAGTATAGCCGATCATCTTGACACCGTTCTCTGTAACAACAACCTTTCCTGCAACTGTTCCTTCACAGTTACCGCCTGTGGCAGCGGCCAGATCAACAATGACGGATCCGTTCTTCATGCTTGCCACCATGTCCTTGGTAATCAGTCTTGGGGCAGGACGTCCTGGAATTGCAGCTGTGGTGATAATAATATCAACATCCTTGCACTGCTGGGCAAAAAGTTCCATCTCAGCCTTGATGAATTCCTCACTCATCACCTTTGCATAACCGTCAGATGATGATCCGTCTTCCTTTTCCTTGAAATTGAGTTTCAGGAACTCGCCGCCCATTGATTCAATCTGTTCTGCGACCTCAAGACGGGTGTCAAAAGCACGAACAATCGCACCAAGAGAATGAGCTGTACCTATAGCGGCAAGACCGGCTACACCGGCACCTATAACAAGAACCTTTGCAGGAGGAACTTTACCTGCAGCTGTTATCTGACCAGTAAAGAAACGACCGAAAGCATGTGCTGCTTCAATTACGGCACGATATCCGGAAATGTTGGCCATGGATGAAAGAGCATCCATGGACTGAGCTCTGGAAATACGCGGTACCATATCCATGGCAAGCACATTTATCTTTCTGGTTGACAGTGTCTTAACCAGTTCCGGATTCTGAGCCGGCCACAAATAACTTACAAGAGTAGTTCCCTCTTTCAGTTTGGAGATTTCCTCAGCGGAAGGAGCATTAACCTTGTAAATCAGCGGGGCATTCCAGACCTCACTGGCTTTTACAATCTTTGCACCAGCCTCAACGTATGCTTCATCGGAGAAATTGGCTTTAACACCAGCTCCGGACTCAACAGCAACTTCAAAGCCGAGCTTGAGCAATTGGACAACAGTGGCTGGAGTTGCAGCAACTCTGGCTTCACCTGCTAGACCTTCTCTCGGTATACCTATTAACATGTCTTTAATCCTAATAGCGTTAAGCTACAAATTAACCCACGTGGCAAAGCCACATATAATCAGTGAACCCTTTACAGGGACACAAAAAACCTTGTACATTTTATCTAAAAATAAGACGTATATCAAAAAAATGTTAATGAACTGATAAGAGGTATTGCATCAGTAGAGAAAAACTGATGCATAAACAAGGAAATAGAAATGCTGCAGGAGAATGACAAATTCTGTTCATCCGGCTCTGCCAACCGAAGAAACGATGTGTTCCCGCTGAATGAACCTAATTGCCAAGCATGGAACCGGCCTTAGGAACGATACCTCCCTTGAATTTGAAAGGAATGGAAACTGTTGCAACACCGTTATTATGCTGCACGGCAAAATGGAGATGAGGTCCAGTTGTATATCCGGTATTACCTGACTGTGCAATAAGCTCTCCGGCTTTTACATACTGTCCTAGCTTTACCACCTGCGAATTAGCCTTTAAATGCACGTATATTGTCATAGTGCCATCACTGTGACTTATGCGGATATAATTGGCCTTGCCATGAGCAGCAGGATCAAGTCCGGCCTTGGTAAAATACATTTTCATATCCACAACCTTGCCATCCTTTGCGGCATAAACCGGAGTACCGACAGGCATTGATACATCAACAGCATAGCGGTTCTTCGGTCCCTTGTGAGAGAACTTTCCTCCATGGGCCTGAGTTACGCGATAACGTCCTTTGAACGGTATGAGAAACTCATCATTATTAAGCTGTTCGGCTTTTGTCGGGGTTCCAATGGAAAACTCTCGAGTCAGAGAAAACTGCTTGGTTTCGTCAATCTCATATATGTGTCCCAGGGAAACAATTGAGTTTCCCTGAACAGTAAAGATTTTATTAAACACTATATCCGTATCAATTGCCGACTCATCAGATGCCTTCAGGATCACAGAGATGGGTGAATACAGTCTGTTTTCAATAAGAACCTCCTGAGTAACCGCATCATAGGTCAGCAGTACGTCATCCTCGTGAGATTCGTCGAATTCCTCAATTTCTCCGACGTCATAACCGCCGTCAAGTCCTTCCTCTGCTGAGTCGGTGTAATGCGTTACACCCTTGTCATCAATGAAAAAGTATATCTTTGCTTCAGACGTGGCTGTCATAAACGCGAGAAAGCAGGCCAGAACCACACCTGCTGATCTGTTACTCAAAATCATCTTCATACATCGGACGGTTGCTGAGATTTATGATTTTTGATTTGTCCTTGACGATGTTTTCCTGCTGCTGTGGCAAGGAAACATTCTCCGTGCTGCCGCCCCTTCTTATAACTGTACTCCCGTCATCGCCGGAACTCGCAGCTGAAACGTCTGATGATGAATCAGGCATTCTGTAGGTACCGTCACCGAACTGACTTGAATTTATGACTGTCGTCGTGGTTCCGTTCGGATTTGTAACAACTGAGTCATCGGGGATATCCTCATACGCAAAATTACCGGAATTACCACCTGTTGATTCCTCCTGGGAAGCGAAATGGGTCACTCCGTTCTCATCAACATACCAGTACACTTCGCCGCCAGCCACTGCACAGGACTGGTTCAGCATCCAAAAAAGAAAAGCAGCAACCAAACTTCTTCCTGTCATTTTTTACTCCTCTCCAACATCATCAGAATTGCATCCTCCCTTGTTCCGTCAGCACACGGGTAATATTTTTTTCTAACCCCGTTCTTGAAGTACCCGAATTTCGAGTAAAGATGTATGGCTCTGTCATTTGAGACTCTGACCTCAAGAAAAGATTTTTCACACTCAAGTCGTTCCAGAATATCACAATAACTTTTCATAAGCGAAGTTCCGATACCCTGATCCTGAACAGAAGGCTCAACGGATATATTTTCAAGTTCAGATTCCGGTAACAGCACAGAATACACCAGGAAACCGCGAAGACAGCAATTCTCATCAAAATATCCGAGAACATTGCTCCTGCTGTTCGGAGCAAAACATTCCCTTATAAGCCTGTCAGACCATGGAGAAATCTGGGATGATTTTTCTATTTCCGCCATTCTCCCGGCATAATCCGCATTGTTAAGGATTTCAACTCTGCCTTCCATACAGCATCCCGGAAGCAAGAAGTGAATTCCAAAGAGTCTTTTTACCTTTATAACCAATAATACAGTTAAAACCGGATTTTTCTGCAGCCACAGCCGGATCGGTGATCAGCACCCAGTCTCCCGCTTCAGGTTCTGCCCCCGGATCTATTCTGATATGGGGTATAAGAATCTGCAGATCACTTAACCACGAAGGAACAGGACCAACAATTGCAAGACAGCCGGATGAACCCGACTGAGAACTGTCGGGTGAATCACAGACTCCTGAAGGACAGCCGTAAATCTGCTCTCCCATCAGATACATAAGTGTTTCAAGACTGTTCATATTTCACCGGACTCCGTTCTAACCAAAGAAGTAATAAGAAAGACATACAGAGGCAATCATAGCTGCAAAATCGGCTGCAAGACCGCAGACTATTGCGTGGCGTACCTTTGAAATGCCAACAGATCCGAAATAAACGGCAATCACATAAAATGTTGTCTCGGTAGATCCCTGCATGACAGTTGAAAGTTTCCCCTGAAAAGAATCCACGCCATAGGCGTTAATCACGTCAATCATCATAGCACGTGCTCCGGATCCCGACAAAGGCTTGGCTATGGCAACAGGAATAGCATCAACAAACCTTATATCTGAAAAGACAGCTGATGATACATACCTGATCAAATCAAGAATAAAATCGAGTGCCCCCGATGCTCTGAAAAAACCTATGGCAAAAAGCATTGCCACCAAAAACGGAAGTATCTGCAGTGCTGTATCAAATCCCTCCCTCGCCCCTGATACAAAAACTTCAAAGGTTTTAACTCTCTTCAGCATTGAAAAGGCAAAAACCGAACCTATGAGGAGCATAAGAATAAGATTCGCCACCAGTTTTGACTGTTCAGAAAGATTTGTTCCGGCATAAATGCCCCATGCCACTACAGATGCAATCACAGCCATAAGAACAGCAAAGGTAATCATAACAGGAATTCGAAACAGCGGAATTTTCTGAACCAGTGCCGTTACAAGAAAACCTGTTATCGTTGAAACTGATGTGGCAAGAATTATAGGAACAAAAACCTCCGCCGGTGATGAAGCTCCGAACTGAGCCCGGTAAAGAAACACCGTAACAGGGAAAAGACAGACTGATGATGTATTCAGCACCAGAAACATAATCTGTGCGTTACTTGCAGTATCTCTGCTCGGATTTACTTCCTGAAGATCCTTCATGGCTCTGATGCCGAGAGGTGTCGCAGCATTATCAAGACCGAGCATATTTGCAGAAAGATTCATTGTGACCGAACTGATGGCACGGCTACCGGCAGGCACATCCGGCATGATAGCCCTGAAAAGAGGACTTAGCACCCGTGCTATCAGATCCATTATGCCGACAGCCTCCATCACTCTGCAGACGCCAAGCCATGCACACAGCAGTCCCGACAGTCCGATAGAAATTTTCACGGCACTGTCCGCAGAGGAGAAAAATGACTCCATCATACTGTTGACTATATCAGTATTACCAAGTGCCAGATGGATGCACGACGCCAGCACCGAAAAAACAATAAGCAGAGCCCAAATGATGTTAAGCATAAAAATCCCAGTAAAAACTGCAGTAATTTTATCATCAAACCATGTCCATTTGTCTCAAAAAAGAAAACCCGCAGCCAGAAGATAGCCACGGGTCGGACTGGTATCAAAAAATCCTTACGGACGGTTGCCTACAAAAACAACTACAACTTTGTCACTGCCCTTTTCACGGACAAAGGCATAGTAAGGACTCTTTGGTTTGCTGATTTTCTTATGAGTTCCTTCAGCAATTGCAGGATGAGCAAGTCTGAAATGATTCAACTTGCTCCAGTGCTGATAAAGATCCTTGTATTCAGGCTTATTCAGATCGCCCCAGTTCATGTCAGAACGCAGAGCCTGATCCGGATATCCGCCGTCAGCCATAAGACCTCTTCCAGACTCATCTCCATAGTAGATCTGAACCTGACCAGGAAGCATCAGGAAGCTGTTGGCAGCTCTCTTCTGCAGGCTGAAATCCTTAAAATCACCCCAGAACATCTTAGTGTCGTGTGACGAAATATAGCTCAGGCCATTAAAATGAGGATCATTTCCAATGAGTTTGGCATAGTTGGAATATGTAACCTCGGCATCTGCCATACACTGGGCAAGTTCGAAGGATTTACGCTGATAGTCAAAGTTAATCAGAGAATCAAAACCGTTCTTGTAGTACAGATCATCATGAGACAAACCGTGATCCCAGACCTCACCCACCATAAACAGAGGCAGATCATCGAGTTTCTCAGACGGATGCTCCTTCTTCCATTCCTTCAATGCAGCTGACGCTGACTGATTGAGTTTCTTCCAGGCCTGAGCCTGAACGTGCTTTACCGTATCACAGCGAAGAGCATCTATACCGAAGTTACGGACCCAGTACGTGTGCCAGCTTACAAGGTAATCAAGAACTGTTGCATTATCCAGCTGCTTGGCTCTGGTGTCCTTCTTGTTCTTAAGGAATTTAGGCAAATCAACAGGCTGTTTTCCTTCTGTAATAAAGTCAGGAAGACCTGCAACACCCATATTCTGATCGTCATTACCAGGTGCCTGATGATGAGGGAAACCTGCTCTTATCCACTTGTTGCCCCACCAGTCCAACCAGTTCTTGCTGTTATAGTCCATAAACTGTGAATATGCCTGCCAGTTTGCCATATTCTTCGGCTTGTACTCTGCCCATTTCTTAGGAAGATCGCCGGTATTTTTAGTCACATCCTCTAGGCCGAAATCCTGCAAATCTGCCAGGGTTGCATATCCCGGATGATTCATAACAGTGTCAACAATAAGCCTAATGCCCCTCTTATGACACTCCTTCACAAGATTCTTCAGATCTTCATCCGTTCCATAATTCGGATCAAGTCGGGTAAAATCAGCTGCCCAGTAACCATGATAGGAAAAGAACGGGAATGAGTGATTCTGATCGCCTCCTCCGATATAACCGTGAGACTGCTCAACCATCGGAGTAATCCAGATGGCGTTTATACCAAGATTCTTTAGATAATCCAGTTTCTGGATGATTCCCTTGAAATCGCCTCCATGAAATGTTCCGATTTCATCCTTGCCATCCTTGAAACGACCGAAAGAATAATCATTTGATTTATCGCCATTGTTAAAACGATCAGTAAGAAGGAAATATACAACAGCGTTATCCCATGAGAACGGTTTGATTTTTTTACTTTCCTCTGTTGCAGGCTCAAGAAGCACCAGACCCTCAGCCGAAGCACCCGGAGTAACCTTAACCTTGCCGCCAGCAACCTTCATAGTTGCACCTGTATAGGCATCTCTTAACATTGTTCCGTTAGGCCATACTCCTGTAACATCAACAGTTACCGGACCTCCACGATAAGTAATACACTTGGCCTTAGGAACCTCGCGCTTGACCTCAACCACACCCGTTGTTGCACGAATGGCCTTGATTGTAGGGGTCTTCGGATTGAACATGCTGAGACTGAATGTATAGTTTCCAGGAAGCATAATGTTCATCTTGAAGGTTTTGTTCTGTGCACATGTAGTTGCCTTGGTGGTTTTTCCGAACAGCAGCTTTCCATCGGCACCGACATCGGCCACAAATGAATTGGCACAGGATTTTTTCTTGTCAGCGATAAGAATCTTATGCTCACCCTTTGCCAGAGCTACGGTTGCGTCAAACATATAGTTCAAACTGGCATTTCTCTGAAACTGAGCATCCTGAACCAATTTACCATCAACATAAACATATACAGGCTCACTGAATTCATATGGTGCAGCAGCTTGAGCGCCTGAAACCAACCCAGCTGTTGCGGCAAAAGTCAAAGCAGCAAGATATTTAATTTTGTTCATAATCGTTTTCCTTACGTAAAGATAACTTGATTCTAGAGGATATCACAGACAAAATCAGTGAAGCGGATTATGAAATCGTGCATAACAGTTTAAAATCATAATAAAATCTGCCGGTAGCCCTTGAATATTCACCTGATCTATTTAAATCTAACCACCAGGCTAAATCTGAACAGGTATCGAAAGCCATCCGGGATTTTGAACCCGGCAAAATTCAGAAATCTTGGCACAGCCTAATTTTGACTGACATCACAAAATATTTATATTATAATCGCTCAAATTACAAAATGAGATACAAACTCTAATGAACACTCGTACTTGTCTGATTTTCTCCCTTTTGGCCATGCTTAACTTTTGCTGTGCACCGTTGCAGGCTTTTGCCGGTTCAGAAACAGCATCAAAAATATCAACAGCTGCCTGCCAGTCCGATGAGAACCTTGAGAAACAAAAAAAAGTTAAGATAATGGAAAACTACTATCTGAAAAGAGGTAGAACTCCTGAAGAAGCCCGCAGGGAAGCCATGGAATCTGTCAACGCACAGGAAGCGAGAGAAAAACTCAGGAAAGAAGGCAAGATAACAGTGTCTCCGATGATAAAAGCTAATTCTAACAAAGAAATCAAAGCTCCGATAAACGTGGCTGATGTTCAGAAAACAGCAGAAAAATCATCCCGCACTGTAGATATAGTCGTTGTTCAGAAGTCGTTACACCAGATGTTTCTGATAAAAAACAACAAGATTCTGAAAAAATACTTTGTCGCTTTAGGCAAGTCTCCGAAGGGTCATAAACAGCATCGCGGCGACAATCGAACACCGGAGGGTACTTACATTCTTGATTACAAGAACGTGAACTCGGCATATCTGCTCTCTATCCATATCTCATACCCCAATGAGGAAGACAGAAAATCAGCCAGACTCCGCGGTGTAGACCCCGGAGGAATGATTATGATACACGGACAGCCAAACAGAATCGGCTACTCTGCTGATGAAGATCAGGAAGGTGAAGTCAATGTCGACAAGTTCCTCCAGCCATCTAACTGGACGAACGGATGCATAGCACTGCTAAACAGCGATATGGCCGAAGTCTACAGAATGATCGAACCGGGTACACCAATAACCATTCTGCCATAGGACAGCTACAGAAGTTTAAAAGCGTTCTTGCTTGAAGAACGTTTCCTGCTTTTCTTTGGACGTTCTCCTTCAGAATCAGCGTTTTTCTTTCCTTCTGCAGGTTCATCCCCGCCGACAAGTTTGAGTTCAGGACTCTTTTTTGCAGAATTTTCATCAGAGGAATCTGTCTGATGATATGAAGGATCGTCTGGAAGACCGACATACAAATTTGACGAAGGTGTCAGCAGAGCCACAATTGCCCCCATAGGCACAAACACATCCTTAACCTCACCGTTGAATCTTGCCTGAAAAACAACGCTTTCCTCAGTAATCTCTATTCTGCCAAGAGCCTCAGTTGTGATATTAAAACAAATGATATGGGTCTGAGGATTTATAAAAGCTTTAAACTCTTTTTCAAAAGCTGGTCCGATGTAGGATGAATCCACCTGCATATACACTTTTTCACCATTGTCAGTAAAATAGTTGTAGTACGCTTTGAACATATACGGTTTCAACGGGTGCTTCATAGTTCAAATCTCCGAAAAACAGTTTCTCTTCTATTTTTTCGCACTTTCAACCAATGCCCGCTGATTAATTTCATCACTGGTCAGCGAACTTCTGAAGGATTCACGATTAAAAAGAGTGTTCATGTACTTCTGCCACAGTTTCGAGCTTGGTCCAGTCAGATTCACATTCAGCATAGGCAGGCGCCATAAAAGAGGAGCGACGTAACAGTCAAAAATAGAAAACTCATCACCCATAAAGAATTCAGTATTCCGTATGGCATCAGATGAAGAAATCAGAGTTTCTTTTAAATCTCTTACAGACTTAGTATCTTTCGGATTTGCGGTTATTTTTTCAGCAAGGGAATACCAGTCCTGTGCAATTCTGTAAAGCATCAGTCTGGTTTCTGCTCGAGATATAGGGTATACAGGCATCAGTGGAGGATGAGGATATCTTTCATCCAAATATTCCAAAATAATAACAGGATTATAAATAACCAGATCCCTGTCAACCAGAGTAGGAACCTCACCATACGGATTGCAGTCGAGAAGCTGCTTATTCGTGCAATCAAGATCAACTTCCACCAGATCGAATGTAACATTTTTTTCCTGCATAACAATTCGAACCAAATGGCTGTATATGGAATTGGAATGAGAAAACAATATGATAGACGAATGCCTACTTGAAGCCGAAACCATCATTCCCCCTTTTGCTCTCCGTCAAACACAAACGGCAGTCTCCATCAGGCAGACTCAGCCAGAAACAGAGTAAACAACACCTGTAAAGCCACCACATTGCAACGGAATAAACCAACAAACAGAAAAGCCGTAGATATAAATTATCACGTCTAATCGATTATTAGTGCAAATAAAATCACAATTCAAAAGAATTAGAGATGTAACTTGGGGAAAAGAACGATTAAAACTGCAGTTTTAAACTGTCGACAGAAGGAAAAGGAGAAGACCCGGCTGATGCCGGGTCCAAAGGAAAAGAATTGACAAAATTAACGCTTTGAGTACTGCGGACGTTTACGAGCCTTATGCAGACCAACCTTCTTACGTTCTACACA
>CADBNP010000078.1 GCA_902796095.1 uncultured Aeromonadales bacterium
TATTAACGCCATGTGAAGTTTCCTGAAAGATCTCTGTATTTGGAGCGATTAAAATGCGTACGTGGCGTTCCTGATATCAAAATCATTACCGGGATCCGTAGAGCAGGAAAATCCAGACTGATGGAATCCTGTATTAACTACATCAGAACTGTTGATCCGGATGCCAACATTGTCTATGTTGATTTCACCGATCTGAAGTTTGAGGAAATTTCTGTTGCTTTTTAATGATTTCGCTGCATCGTCTGTGACTGAGGAATTCTGTAATCGGTCGCTGAACTGTTGCATTTCAGCGGGGGGATAACTGTTTTCTGATGTTGCATGTACTACTTTCAGTTTGAACTGTTTAACTTTAATGCGGAGATGACAGTGACAGAAAGGGCGGTATGCCGCCGCCCCCCGAGTTTAACTTCAATTCTTCAGTGTGAACTTAAAAGAAGCTGTTGTCAGGCTTTACGGTTATTTTCAAAGGTTTTACAGTAACCTTTTCGTAAACTCCTGTAAGCTGATACGGATCTGATTCTGCCCATGCCTGAGCTTCAGTTAAGGATGAGAATTCTGCTATAACGGTACTCCCGGTGAAGCCGGCTTCCTTCGGATCTTCGGAGTCAACTGCCGGATGAGGACCTGCCAGGATCAGACGCCCCTCGGCAGCCAGGTGCTTGAGTCTGGCAAGGTGGGCTGGTCTTGCCTGCATACGCTGCTGCAGAGTTCCAGGTTTGTCTTCGCAATATATGTGATACCACATTTTACTTACTCCTTTTTCTGTTGTTTTTACCGTAGTATGTCGTCATTCCTGCTATAGAAGGCGGCTGGTGTCGTCTCCGTCGCCGTCCTTTTGTTTTGATATTTCTTTTTTGCCGTCATTCTCATTATTAGAATTCCGGGTGCCTTCCTTGCCAGGTTCTGTTGGCATGTAAGGGAAAAGCTGGACTACAGTTACTGCCGAAAGTGCTATGCTGAGAAGCAATACTCCCCACACCTTGAAGTTTACCCAGCAGTCCATGGCGGCCTTCTGATCCTCCATATATGCAGGAAGTCCGAAAGCAACTGCCAGATTGAGCAGCGCTATGAAGACGGAAAACAGACACCACTGCATATTAACTTTATTAATGATTTTCAATGGAACGTTAAGATTTTTAAACAGAAGACCAACAAGCGGGCGTCCCATTCTCTGACTGATGAAAAAAGCTGCCGCCAGGATCAGTTCAATGACAGTAACCTTCCATTTCAGAAAATCAGGATTGTGAAACAGTATGGTCAGACTTCCCATTAGCAGAAGGATCAGGAAAAGATATAGCTGCAGTTTTTTAAACTTTCCTGTCACTGCTCTTGTGATCAGAACCTGCAGCATGGATGCGCCAATCAGAACGCCGGTTGCCACAAAAATATCACTGAATTTGTACGCTATGAAAAAAGCGAGAACCGGAAGAAAATCAATTATCTGTTCCATTTGAAAACCGTTAAATAAAAAATCCCGACATTTTGCAATGAGGTGCGGACTGTATCAGTGCCACACCCGTCAATTATATCAGATTCAGGGACGGTAAACTTTATTGCCTGAAAAGCTGTTTTGCTGCAGTCTTTGATTTATCTGTAAAACACTTTTTCCACCCTTTCTGCAAAATGAGATTTGTCACTTGTTTTTGTACTGTTCTGTTATCAGTTTTCTGATGTTTTTTCATAAAATATTGTTGCTTTGAGATCATGAACGATCAGATACATGAATTATGAATGCCGGTTTCTGATCTTTTTTCGGTATTGTGCACAGGTAATATTTAGAATGTTAAAAAAGAGTTTTTTGTTTCTGTCATTTTTATTTTCATCCTCATGTTTTGCCGAGCTGCCGGCAAATTATCAGGAAATGCCTCTGGATAACAACAGCACCAGAATTTTCATGAATGTCCAGTCGCAGGCTATTTTTATGTATACGTCCAATGCAGCATCTGATATGGGTGAATCTCTTACCTCGGCCAGAGAACTGGCAGAAAAGGTTAAGGAAGGTGCAAACTGCAAGGATGCCGCTGTCGAAGGTAACGACAATGAGGCTGTTTTAAGGGGATGTTCGGAAGGAAGCAGTGATCAGAAAATGGATCTGTACTTTGCCAGAAGCGGAGATAATTTCACCATGATCGCCTGCAATGACAAGGTTACTCCGGAGGAGTTCACCATGCTTAAGGCTCATGTAAGGAAGTAATCCTGTCTGATGCGAATCCTGATTTTTTATTCCGGACTGTATGTATTGCAGTCCGGCTGGTTATGCAGTCGTGTTTCTTACCTGTTAAGTAATCGTTGTCAAATCCGCTGACTTCATTTTTTTGACACATCCCGTGAAAATTCAGA
>CADBNP010000079.1 GCA_902796095.1 uncultured Aeromonadales bacterium
CCGGCATATTTAATCGCCTTGCAGAACCTGAGTTTGCCATCTGAATATATGGCAAGATCTATTGTTCCGGCACCGATATCAACCAGACAAACACCGATATCCTTCTCATCCTGGGTAAGAACTGCATCAGCGGATGCCAGTCCGCTGTATATCAGCGCGTCAACCTTAAGGTTATTAACCTTTGCTACACATTTTTCAATATTTCTGGCTGAATCAGCATGACATGCAATCAGATGAACGTAAGCCTCAAGACGGCATCCGGTAATTCCGACAGGATTCTTTATCCCTGACTGTCCGTCAATACGGTAGCTCTGCTCCAGAGCGTGAAGAAGCCGGTTGCAGTCATCAGGCAGCTTAATACTTTTTGCCGTATGTATTGCCGTCTCCACATCATCCTCGGTAACCTCATTGGTTATGGACACCATTCCGGTCTCGTTAAAACTCCTTATATGAGCACCGGAAATTGCACAGTACACGGAATGAACCTGGCAGTTGGCAGACAGCTCAGCAGCCTCCACCGCCCTCTGTATTGAACCAACAACCTTTTCAATATCGGTAACCGCACCTCGTGATATGCCTTCCGATGCGTGAGTGCCAAAACCAAGAATATTAATCCTCTGATCCGGCATAACTTCACCGATAATAGCTCTCACAGTCTGAGATCCCACATCCAGACCGACAACAATTTCATTCTCTGAATCAACGTTTTTCAACTTCAAACACCTCTTATCTGCGTTGACCTGATTTTTCATCTTCCTGCAGCGGCTTCCATCCTACAGCAAGTCCGTTGTCATAGCGCAAATCTATATATGCAATCAATTCCCGATTCTGAATCAGGTTGTATATTTTTACAAATCTATCCAGGCGGGCATCAAGTTCCTCAACTTCTCTCCCCAGAATCAGTTTCGGACCGTTTCTGAGTTCAATCTCCCAGGATCTCCGATCTGATATTCTGACAGAATCTATAATAAAGCCAAAACCCGCCAGCATGGTCTGAAACCTTCTGTATCCGGAGTATATCTGGTCGGCCTTTTCAGCCGGTCCGTCCAGAAGCACAAGATCCTCATAACTTCTGTCATCGGGACCCTTAAAAACCCCGAGGGTGGAACTGTACAGCTCGTTTTCTCCCCACCTGGCCTGGGGAATCTTTTCAACAATGGTAAGGTAAAGATACGACGGCCACTGCTTTCTTACGGAAGCTGAAGCAACCCACGGAATTTCCTCAACCATATGCTGAACTTCATTCACATCAAGTTTGATGAAGTTGCCCATTACACCGGAAGTCGAAAGCTTTCTGCTTATTTCCTCCACTGAGTCCTGATCAAGACTTCCCTTTATGGAAATTGTATCAACCGGCAGAAAATTGCTGTCATAGTAGTACCTTTTAAGTGAAACAAACAGCAGCGTGACCATTGCAAGCACAAGCAGAGTAAAAAAAACTCCGGCCAGGTACTCCCACAGAGAGAAACGTGGAGACAGTTCACCGCTGCAATCTTCAATCCGATCCATATTTCCTCAAAGCCGCCAGCTCCAGTTTCATATCAGCAAGATTACGGGCAATTTTATTTATATTGCCTGCACCCTGGGTCAGCAGAATATCACCAGGACGAAGAACATCGGCAAGAACCCCCGGTACAGAATCAGCACCTGACACATATATAGGATCAATAATGCCGCGCTGTCTTATGGAGCGGCATAAACTGTGACCGTCGGCTCCAGGGATCACAGACTCTCCTGCAGGATAAACATCCAGCAGAACCAGAGCATCAACCCTGCTCAGAACCTCAACGAAGTCATCATACAAATCCCTGGTTCGGGTATACCTGTGCGGCTGAAACACCATAACAAGTCTGCGATCCGACCAGCCGTTTCTCACTGCGTTAATCGTCGCCCTCACCTCACTCGGATGATGACCGTAATCATCCACAAGTTTAACTGTCTTTTCATCATCCGGTTTCAGTTTGAATTCTCCGTACTGTTCAAACCTTCTGCCTACTCCCTGGAAATTTTCAAGAGCAGAAAGTATGTCCCTGTCTGATATGCCGTCATCAGTGGCAACAGCAATGGCGGCTGCCGCATTCAGAGCCATATGGACACCAGGCAGAGCCAGCTTCACATTAAGAACCGAACCGTCTGCACGCCTTACAGTAAAGCAGGAATGATCCTCATACTGTTTAAAATCTCTTACCTGAACATCAGCATCATCAGATTGACCGTAGGTTATAACCGAACGTCCGATACGGGGTATTATTGACCGGATCACCGGATCATCTATGCAGACAACAGCCAGACCGTAAAAAGGCAGATTGTGAAGAAAATCAACAAAGGTATCCTTCAGTTTACTGAAGTCTCCCTGATATGTCCCCATATGATCAGCTTCAATATTGGTCACCACCGATGCAAGAGGCTGAAGATGCAGAAATGAAGCATCGGACTCATCCGCCTCGGCTATGAGATAAGGACCCTGACCAAGTCTTGCATTAGAGCCGGAACTGTTTAGAAGTCCTCCTATAACGTAGGTTGGATCACGTCCTGCCTGGGCATAAATACTTGCAATAAAACTTGTGGTTGTAGTTTTTCCGTGAGTTCCCGCAACAGCAATACCATGTCGGTAACGCATGAGTTCAGCAAGCATTTCCGCTCTTTTTACTACAGGGATCCTCAGTTCCTCAGCAGCGACAAGTTCAGGATTGTCCGGTTTTATGGCTGTGGAAACAACAACCACGCTTGCACCTTTGACATTGGCTGCATCGTGTCCCCTGAAAATCACGGCTCCCATTGACGAAAGATGCTCGGTAACAGCACTGCTGCCAAGATCAGAACCCGTAATCTGATAACCCTCATTTCCGAGAACCTCGGCAATGCCACACATACCGGATCCGCCGATACCGATAAAGTGGATCCTTTTGACACGTCTCATTTCAGGAACTTTAATGCCATTCTTTACAGATGATTCCATACCACAATCCTCAGAAAACTAGTTCTCTGCCACTTCCTCACAAATCGCTGCCACCTTTTCCGTTGCATCCAGTATTGCCGCATCACGTGACTTACGCGCCATATCAGAAAGAAGCTCGCGATCCTTGTCCAGTTTAACAATCAGTTCAGTCAGAGCTTCATCGTTAAAATCCTTCTGCTGAAGAATAAATGCAGCTCCGACAGACTGAAGACTCTCAGCATTTTTTGTCTGGTGATCGTCTACTGCTGTCGGCAAAGGAACAAAAATTGCCGGCTTATGCGCTGCCGACACCTCGGCCACAGTCAAAGCTCCCGCTCTGCAGATAATCACATCAGCCCATATATAGGCATCAGCCATATCAGATATAAATTCAAGCACCTCAACCCGCGGCAAAACACCGAGTTCTTCATAGCGCTTACGGGTTGACTCGAAATTTCCCCGTCCGGTCTGATGTTTTATTTCCACATTATCCAGTTTTGCAAAGACACCGGGAAACCGCTCATTGAAAAAAGATGCACCGAGTGAACCGCCGACTACAAGAATTCTCAAAGGCCTGCCGTCCTCCACTGTTTCTATAGGAAAATCAGATATGGCGGAAATTTCCTCTCTGACCGGATTTCCTACAACTACGGCATTCTCACACTGGAATGCTCCGGCAAACCCCATACAAATCCTGCTTGAAAAATGAGAAAGGGCTCGATTTGTAAAACCGGCAGCAGCATTCTGCTCATGAAGAATGACTGGAATACGGTTAAGCCAGGCTGCAATACCTCCAGGTCCGGAGGCATACCCACCCATTCCAAGAACCACGTCGGGTTTGTACTCCCGAATAATCCTGTTTGCCTGCCATATTGCCTTGATAATCATGAACGGAGCATACAGTTTACGAAGAATGCCGTTACGGCGGACACCGGAAACGCTGATGTAGGATATGTCAAAGCCGTACTCAGGAACAAGTCTGGACTCCATTCTCTCCCGTGTACCGAGCCATCTGATCTCCCATTCTCTGTTACTTAGATAACGGGCGACAGCAAGACCAGGAAACACATGTCCCCCGGTTCCTCCGGCCATAATCAATATCTTTTTTCGCATACTCTGTCAGCCCCCTGCTGACTGAACAGGCTTTGACGCATCTGTCTGCCTGAACTTGATTCTGAACTCGTAATCCAATTTCAAAACGATTGAAATTGCCGCCACCACCATGGCCAGACTTGAACCGCCGTAACTTATCAGCGGAAAGGTTAAACCTTTGGTAGGAAGCATTCCCGATGCCGCACCTACATTGATGAAAGACTGGATGGATATCAGCATTCCAACACCGAAACTTACATAGCCGCCGAACAGTTCCCCGGTTTTCAGCATTTTTTTGCTGATCATAAAAACTCTGGTTATAAGCCAAATCTGGAGAAGGATGACAAATGCAACCCCGACAAATCCAGTTTCCTCACCTAAAATTGCGAAAACAAAATCAGTATGAGCCTCCGGCAGATATTCCATCTTCTGCACACTGTTTCCAAGTCCCTCACCGAAAAGTCCGCCGCGTCCGAACGCCATCAGAGACTGTGTCAGCTGATAACCCTTGCCGAAAGGATCCTGCCACGGATCGAGAAAGGTCGTGACACGAAGCATTCTGTACGGTTCCCAGATTGCAAGAACCGAAAGAACTACCAGCAGACCGGCAATACAGATCAGAAAGCTGAAAAGATGTGCGCCTCCCACAAACAGAAGAGATATAAAAATACCGGATATCACCACCAGCGAACCAAAATCAGGCTGCGTAAGAAGCAGCGCGGCTATAATTACCAGCAGTACAGTCTGCTTTAAGAAAGAACGCAGTTTCCTGGTAACCTCTTCCCTCTTTCTGGTAAGAAAACTGGCCAGATATATAATCCATATAAGCTTTACAAATTCTGCAGGCTGAAGATTGAAACTTCCAATTCTAATCCATCGTCTTGCATAGTTAATCTCGGTACCTACAAGCAAAACAAGTCCAAGCAGACCGAATCCGAAAAGCAGAAGTTTAAATCCGTTTCTTCTGAAAAAATCTCCGGGGAAAAACATTGCCACGGCACCGATGAACACTGCGGCCACAATGGCAACGATATCTCTGATGACAAAGAAGAACATATTGTCATATTTGTTGGCAGCCTGGGTTATGGATGCGGAAAAGATCATAACCAGCCCGATAAGGATCATCGTCAGTGTCAGAAAAAACAGCTGACGATCGTACGGGGCCTCATCCCTGTCTTCAGAAAAATTTTTCCAGAGATTACGCATTATCTGCCTCGAGCTTCTTTACGAGAGCTGTAAACACATCGCCGCGTTCTTCAAAATTCCTGAACATATCCATACTGGCACATGCCGGGGCCAGCAGCACCGCATCTCCAGGTTTTGCTGCAGAAAACGCCTTTTTAAGAGCATCCTCCATATCGACTGCTGGCTCTGCCCCTCTGCCCAGTTTAAGAAGATCTGAGGCATCACGGCCAAAGCAGAACATTTTCCTGACCTTCTGATCCAGCAGTTCACCCACCGGTTCAAAATTCTGGCCTTTTCCTATACCACCGGCCAGAAGGTATATATCTCCGGTAACAACTGCGGACAGTCCGTCCACCGCAGCAATTGTCGAACCTACATTGGTTGCCTTTGAATCATTGTAATACCTGACTCCCCGGATCTCAGAAACAAACTGGCACCTGTGCGGCAGACCGGAAAACCTGCGGAGTACAGAAACCTGAGCCTCTTCAGAAATTCCAACAAGATCGCAGAGTGCCATGGCTGCCAGTGCGTTCAGCTGATTATGACGTCCTACAATTTTCATTTCTGAAGAATCAAGAACTTTCCTGCCGTTCTTTACAAGCCAGGTTTTTCCATGCTCCTCCATAATGCCGTAATCCGACGAGTCGACTCCAAAACTGGCAGTTCTTATGCTGCCTGCGGGAGGATATGTTCTCTGATCATCACGGTTGTAGATTACAGCTTCAGCATTGTTATAAATTATCCTTTTGGCTGCGGCATACTTTTCTATATCAAAGTCATACCGATCCATATGATCTTCAGTAACATTAAGAATTGTGCACGCAGCAGCCTTCAGCGATTTTGTTGTTTCCAACTGAAAGGATGACAGTTCAAGAACATAAAGTTCGGCAGGATCTGAAAGAAGATCCAGAGCCGGCACACCGATATTGCCGCCGACCGATGTTTTAATCCCTGCCTCATTTCCCATGAGTCCGACAAGAGTTGTAACTGTACTCTTGCCGTTTGCCCCTGTTATGGCAACAATCGGAGCTCTGGCATCCCGGACAAAAAGTTCGATATCACCTGCAATCTCCACACCTCCTGCTATTGCTGCAGCTATGGAAGGAGAGGATATTGGAATTCCGGGACCGGTTACCAGAAGCGAAGCACCGGCAAACAGTTCCCTGAATGAATCAAGACTTCCGCTTCTGAATTCAACGCCCTCCGGCAGTTCATTCAGCAATGCCGGCTTTTCTCTCGTATCAACAACCAAGGGCACAGTCCCCTTGTCAAGCAGGTACCGTACCACCGACAAATTACTTTTCCCAAGACCAACAACAATTGTTTCACCGGACATTTTTCAAACCTCAGCCGCCTATCTGATTTTAAGTGTGATAAGACCAAGAAGAACCAGAACGAAAGTAATAATCCAAAATCTTACAATAACCCGCGGTTCAGGCCATCCGCCAAGTTCAAAATGATGATGTATCGGAGCCATACGGAAAATACGCTGTTTTCTTAGTTTGAACGAACCTACCTGCAGAATAACAGACATGGTCTCCATAACAAAAATACCGCCCATAATGAAGAGAAGGAATTCCTGTCTCACAAGAACTGATATTACTCCAAGAACAGCACCAAGGGTCAGCGAACCCACATCGCCCATGAAAACAAGCGCAGGATACGTGTTAAACCACAGAAAACCTACCGATGCTCCCACAATAGCCGTACATACAATCACAACTTCTGAAGCGGATTTAATATACGGAATGTTCAGATATTCAGCATAATTTACATTACTTGTGATCCATGCAATAAGTCCAAGAGCTGCAGCAACAAGAGCTGTAGGAACAATTGCAAGGCCGTCCAGACCGTCAGTTAAATTCACGGCATTCGATGAACCCACAATCACGCAGTAGACGAACGGTATAAACAGCAGTCCCATCTCAGGCATGAAATTTTTAAAGAACGGAACAACCAGAGTGGTTTCAGCCGGAGTCGGAGCCGAAATGTAAAGAAAAATTCCGATTACAAGAGCAAAAAGCGACTGCCAGAAATATTTCCACCGTGCTCTCAGACCGTCGGTGTTATGGCGGGTAATTTTCCAGTAATCGTCGATGAATCCGATGGTACCGAAAGACGCTGTGGCAAACAGAATAACCCAGACATATATGTTGCGAAGATCCGCCCACAGAAGAGTGGATATAATGATGGAGCCCAGGATCATTACTCCGCCCATGGTAGGAGTACCCTGTTTCACCAGATGGGACTGAGGTCCGTCATTTCTTACTACCTGACCGTACTTGAGCTTATGCAGATATTTGATAACCCTCGGTCCAACCAGAAGAGAAATCACCATTGACGTAAGAACAGCCATTACAGCCCGAAATGACAGGTAGGACACCACGTTAAAAGCTGATGCCGCATTTTTTGTCAGCCATTCGGATAAAAAAACTAGCATAAATGCTCCCTTATATAATCCGCAACCTCATTCATCTTCATATAGTGAGCGCCTTTTACCAGAACCGTAGTCTTCTCGCCTTTCACCATACAATTTCGGAGTGTATTATACAGATCATTTTTTGAAGTTAAAAATGTTGCATTTTCTCCTGCTTCCTGAACCGTATATCTGGTAAGTTCACCCAGGGTAAGCAGCAGATCTATGCCTGACTGTTTAAATTTTCTTCCGACCTCACGATGAAGTTCCTCTTCCATATCACCGAGTTCTCCCATCTCACCCAGGATCATGATTTTTCTGCCTTCCATCTCACTCAGGGTATTTATGGCCGCAAAAACAGCATTTACCGAAGCGTTGTAGGTATCATCAATAAGAGTTACAGCGTTGTGCCTTGTTACCAGGAGTCTTCCCCTGAAGGTTTTGTATTCACAAAGTCCCTGTCTGATAACCGAAGACGATACACCTAAAATCCACGCTGCAGCCGCGGCAGCACATGCATTTGAAACATTATGTATCCCGGGGACCCGAAGTCTTACGGTTTCTCTGTTTCCTGCTGCGTTAAGAGTAAATTCATAGCAGCC
>CADBNP010000080.1 GCA_902796095.1 uncultured Aeromonadales bacterium
GATGAGGATCATTTTTCGGTGCATAAATAAAAAAACTGAACCCGCTTTCAGATAAAAATGACGCATAGCTCAGACGAGCTGACATGCTCCATGGAGTACCGAAGTATCCCTCAATTATTCCTGCATTATTCATTTCTTAGTTTTCCGTTAACAAAACACAGCAATCAGCATGATTACGAGTATACTCCGCCGATCTGAAATCAGATAGTGTCTCCTGATTTTACGGCATCAGATTTCAGAAGCGGGTTATAATGCGGTATCCTCATCCGGCGAAGCTGTTCCGGATCTGCACCGTCAGACCGGTTGTCTGAAACACGGGCAAAAAAAAGACGGGATAAAATCCCGCCCCAAACTAACAATCCTAAAGCTATTTTTTTGATAAATCCGGTAAATTGCTGTCTCTTGCAGCCTGTGAATTCATTTCAACCGTGCTTGGATGAGCTCCCCTCCCTTCCGTCACAATGCCCTGACCAGGCTTTCTGCCGATTTCCGCTGCTTTGGAAGCGACTTCGCCACGGGTAATATCCTCCTCACTGTCAGCGCTTCTGTCGTTCACGCCGTCGGTTCCGTAGGAGCTGAGTTCCTTATCCGAACTGAAACTGTAGGTATTTCCTGTTGTCATGTTCTGTCTGACAGTTATAACAACCCTTCGGTTCACATTGCGACCGGCCGTGGTTGCATTGGAAGCTATATGCTCCTTCTCGCCGTAGGCATTTTTTATGATTTTGTTTTTCGGAATATTGCTCTGCTCTATGTAACTGCTGATCATATTCGCCCTCTGTGCAGACGAATCGCGGCTCTGCTCTGTAGTTCCAAAACTGTCACTGTATGAGTCTATCACCAGTTCCTTGACATTTGGATCATAGGTCAGATACGTAATCAGACGATCAAGTTTATTTTTTGACTCCTCGGTCAGATCTGTGGTGTCTGCATCAAAGGTGATCACAGTAAATGCCACGTCTTCAAAACTGTACGGAAGCAGGTTGTTCATGCATTCAGTAAACAGTTTGAAGTTCTTTTTAAAGTTAATGGATGAAACTGTCACCTGCACCGGCTGATTCTGATAGTACCAGTCATTGAAAAAGAATCCAAGATTGCTTCCCCTGTCAAGTGCCGATGTCAGAGTCCAGGCATTCTGATCTTTAAGTTCTCCTGAAAAATATTTGTAGTTTTTCATTACAGACAGATGATTGTCCGGAATTCCCGGTCTGTAATTAGGTGCTATTGCTCTTACGTCAACGTCATAATTGTTCTTTGATTCCATTGCAGGGATCATGTTGAAATACAGATTTTTATTTTTTGACGCTGTTGAAGTGAAGGAAATTTTGCCGTATTCAGGAATTTCATGAACAAGTCTGCACATCAGACGTGTCTGATCTGTCATAACCCACTGGGATTTGGTAATAGGTGCCTTAAATTCATATTCGGCCGCAGAAGCTGTACAGGCATACGCAGCCAATGCAACATAAAATAAATACTTCACCGCATACCTCTTTTCATGAACCAACATAAAAAATTGTTCAGCAAAAAACTGGATCCGACATCTCAAACTGTATAATCAAAGCAGTTGAGCTGTGTCCATAAGATGTTTTGCAAATTAAATGCCAAATTTTCTAATTCGTCTGATTCTCTGTAACAGATTATTCGGCTGTCCACCACAGACTTCCATTCCGACATGATCGCCAAAGTTTTACCGCACCGCAGCAGGTACGCGATCGGCAGGTTTATGATAAAATGTCTCCGCTGTTTGAATTTAGAACCTTTCTGCCGATTCCGAAATGTATCTGCACAATTGCTTCTTATAATATCGGTTCTGCTTCATGAAAATTCTGCAGAACTTTAAACCGGATTCATAAACATGATCCGATAAAAACAGCAGTATCTTTCAGATTGTATTGTATCGTACAGCACAACATGCAGCAAAAAATATGTCAAATCTTTTCCCTTCACTTCCAGTAACAATGGCCGAGCGTTTCAGAGGCTTTCTTCCTGTAGTAATTGACGTTGAAACCGCCGGCTTTGACTGCAAAACAAATGCCCTGCTTGAAATCGGCGCATGTCTGCTCTCCTTTAATGAAAACGGAGAGCTCGTAACGGACGAGATCCTGAACTACAACATCAAACCGTTTGAGGGCTCGGTTATCAATGAATCATCATGCGAATTTATAAAGATCGATCCTTTTGATCCCGCAAGAAATGCAATGGATGAAAAAGAGGCCATAAAACAGTTCTGCAAAACGGTATCAGCAAGGGTTAAAAAAGAAAAATGCACAAGAGCCATCATTGTCGCTCACAATGCTGGATTTGATCACGGTTTTATTTCAGCTGCAGTAAGCAGAACAAACTACAAGAGAAGTCCGTTTCACCCGTTTTCAACCCTCGACACAGCTACATTATCTGCTGTCTTTTACGGTAATACGGTTCTTGCAAAGGCGTGTGAAGCAGCAGGTATCAGCTACGACAACGAACAGGCGCACGGTGCGAAATACGATGCCACAGTCACAGCTGAACTTTTCTGCACCATCGTAAACAATTTCAGGAGTCTTAATCTTCCGGTTCCGGAAA
Source organism: uncultured Aeromonadales bacterium (assembly GCA_902796095.1). GTDB lineage: Bacteria > Pseudomonadota > Gammaproteobacteria > Enterobacterales > Succinivibrionaceae > UBA2804. The sequence continues at coordinate 2,566 of CADBNP010000080.1, forward strand.
AGCAGACAAATGTTCTGAAGCAAAATGACAGCATGTCAGAAACCGGAGATTAAGTATAGCAGAGGGACGAAAATCGAATTATCTGTCATATACCTGTATTACACAGCAAATCGAAAAATTTTAAGGCAGAACCCCTTATGCAGCAAAGGTTTCCCCGCCCCCTGTTTTAAAATTGGAATCTTAATATGCATATAGTTCGCATATTAGGTTGATTTGCAACAGTAATTACTCATGAGTTCGCTCCTGAATACATCAAACTTTTAACACCGAAATACCTGCAGATCTGATTACGAATCAGCAGGAGCAAAAACGGTACTGCAGGTATTGAAGAAACAATAATTAATTCATAATTGTTCAAGCATCTACTGAATCAGTCTAACTCATACAGAGTACTTGGTGAAGAAAATGAATAAGGGCAACCATTACCAAAAACTCCACTGACAGAATCCCTACTCCTAATTTTAGGAAGTTTCCACATAGAAATGTCCCGATTGAATGAC
>CADBNP010000081.1 GCA_902796095.1 uncultured Aeromonadales bacterium
AGTAATTAAACGTTTATTACTGAATCCATGTGCCCCTGATTCAATGGTAAGCTACCCGGAAAACTATTGGGATCTTAGTGCAATTACACAAAACCTGAGCGAATTCCGCAAAGATTTTCCAACAATAAATCTAACATTACGTAATTGCGGCCAAAATGAGGATGACTGCTCTTTTTGTGTTCAAGATAAATTAAAAAATTGGATCAAAGTAGAAAATATTTACAAAATTAATAACACGTCTCTACAAGATATGAGATCATTTGGAAGCAGGGTATGGCTGCTGAGAGATTATCGTGCCTTAGTCGAAAAATTTGCTGAACTAAACAATCTTCACCCGAATGAGGTTAAGGATCGTTTTGGCTTGATAAGCATGCCGGACGATAGCAAAGGCAAACGGAACTACAACCGCAAATGGAACTACAGCGATATATTCGGAATGTATAAAGAAACAAACGAGGATTTCTGGGATGATTGACGAAACAATAAAAAATTACATTAAGGGACAAAAAAAGCTCAATACTCCTGAGCTGTTCATACCTGATGCAGCTGAGAAAGCAAAACACATAACTTGTGCCACGCACCCATGTCAGTTCTCACATCCCTATGCAAATCAGGATAAGAATTTCAAAATTACGCCCATCGTATTTTACGGTGCTCAGTCTGATGATGGCTACATGCGATCAGGAAACGTAAAGTCCGAACAACGTATTGATATGTACGGAAGTGCCGGCTTCGCCGCAGTCATGAAATTCCTTGCTCTGAACATGAGTAATGGAAAAACAGTGCTTGAAAACATAAGCGACAACACTCCCGAAGCTAATGAACTGCTGTCCTCTTCAGGCAGGCCGGCTGACGAACTCCGTGAACAGTTCCTTGAGGTGTTTAAAGGTGATAAACAGTCAGAAAATACTCAGGTTACATCATCCAAAATCAAGCAGGTATTTTTTCCGCTTGGTGGTGAAGGGCAATACCATCTGCTGTCGTTGCTGACTCCCTCACCACTGGTATACGAGATGAAAAAACGGCTTTCAGCGATAATGGAAGATGCCAGGAATAAAAAGGAACGGATTAAGAAAGGGGAACTTACAGCCCCGTTTCAGGAAGTTTTTGACCTCACAACACTAAAATACGGAGGGACTCAACCGCAAAATATCAGTCAGCTAAATACCGAACACGGCGGAATAACCAGATTATTGCCCAGCATACCGCCTCATATCAAAGACCATCGAATAAGACTGCCGAAGAGAGATTTTTTTGCCGAATGTCTGAATAAACATGATTTCAAGTGGGAATTTGATGAATTATTCAAACTTATCACACTTCCTCAGGACACCCCGATTACTTTGGAAAAACAAAGAAAATATCGCGATCGTTTGTTTAAGGAAATAGTGTTAACCATAACAGAAAAACTGTTTGCAATACGCGAGGCTTTTAGTGAAATCCCAATCACGCTCAATGCCTCGCAGCGAGTATGGCTCAATAAAGATGAAACGGCACGGCTAAACGCAAATGACTGGGAAAACGATATTGTTGACGATATGTCGCACTGGATTATAGCAAATCTGAAAAATGAGCATCCTGTTGACCTTGGAGATGCTGAACTTTCGGCAATCAAGGATACTTTGACAAAACTTGAGGATTTTTGGAAATGACCGTATATAAGAAGATCCTGGTACTGCCTCATCTAGTAGTTAATAATGCCAATGCCTGGTCAAGCCCCTACACTGCGGGCTTCCCATCGGTGTGTTCATTTGGCGGATCCGTGCATGCATTACAGCGTAAATTCAACCAGAATGGCTTTAGTGATCTGAAAATACCTGAATTTGGAATTATCAGCCATAAATTCAGTGTCCGTAACTACCGAGAGGGAAACTATGGCAATTACTCGATAATAGCCAATGCTAACCCGTTGGATAAAAATGGAGAACGTCCCTCATTTGTACCTGAAATTAAGTGCATGATGGAAATTTCTCTTCTGTGCGAAATTCAAGGAAATACAGATGATTGTGAAGCCATAGAGCAGGCAGCCAAGAAGTTACTGAACAGCAATTTACGAATTGCGTCGGGAGATGTAATCACCTCTGGGAATCCTTATGCAGTTACAATCGGAAGCGATGAGGATGACGAAGCTTTCAGGAGATACATCATCCGAAAACTGATGCCTGGCTACGCGCTGATTGAACGTCGCGAGTTAATGATTGAAAGTATGAAACAGGGTAATGATGCTCTGGATGCGCTGCTGGAACATCTCACCGTTATAGCAAAACCTCATATGAACGGCACCGAAATTGAAATAGAGCGATCAAGAAAGGAAGATGGATGGCTGATTCCCATAAGCACAGGCTATGCAGCAATAAGCGGCACAGGAAGGGCGATCAATCAAAGAGATGCGGACACCCCGCATCGTTTTGCAGAAAGCATAGTCACTCTGGGAGAATTTCGGATGCTCCATCGCATGAACGGCGTCAATAATTTACTGTGGAGATGTAGCTACGATACCGAAAAGGGTATTTATTGTTACAACCAAGATTCTGATATCGATGATGATGATTTCGATATTATTTGATTTTAATTTCTTTAAATATTTGGAGATATTACCAACATGGCAGCAAGTAAAAAAAATGAATTCCCGTCCGTGCTCGCATTTGAGCGCAAAATTAACCCTTCTGATGGTTTTTTGTATGGTACCTCCTGGGATAACAGGGATCAGTCTGTTCCGTTGAATCTCGTTGAAAAGTCCGTTAGAGGAACCATCTCCAACAGACTGAAGGCAGCGGTTGCCGGGGATCCTCTTAAACTCAATTCCGAAGTCCAAAAACCCAACCTGCAGACGGTTGATTTTTGTGCCTTGCCGCAGGACTGCGATACCCTGAAAATGGTCTTTACTGTTAAGATACTGGGCAATGTCGGTGAGCCATCGGCTTGCAATGCGGCAGATTTTCAGAACAACCTCAAAACTGCTGTTGACGCTTATGCTAAGACTTATGGTTTTAAGGAATTAGCCAAACGTTATGCTCTCAACATTGCTAATGGCCGCTTTCTTTGGCGCAACAGGGTTGGGGCAGAAGCAATTGAAGTCCGGGTAAAAGTGCTCGGCACTGATACAGCTTGGGTATTTGACGGAAAAGCTTACCCCATTCGCGCCTTTGATAAAATCGATAAATCAGTTGAAGAGCTCAGCAATCTGATTGCCCAAACCTTGTCTGGTAATGTATCATTGACCTTAGAAGTCACAGCCTATGCAAGAATTGAAAACAGCCAGGAAGTATTCCCCAGTGAAGAACTGGTACTGGATAAAGGCAAATCAAATAAAAGCAAGATCCTTTATTCTGTAAATGGCATAGCTGCCATCCACTCCCAGAAAATCGGTAATGCCATCCGAACCATTGATACTTGGTATCCGGAGTATTCTGACCCTGTGAACAGTGCAGGCCCTATCGCAGCAGAGCCATACGGAGCTGTTACGAATATGGGCAAGGCGTTCCGGAATCCGAAAGACAAAGTGGATTTTTACACTCTTTTTGATAAATTCGCTTGTGGTATATCCTTGGACAACGATAACGACAAACATTATGTCATGTCAGTTCTGATCCGCGGTGGTGTATTTGGTAAAGGCGATAAGGAATAATGGGAACAACACTGTATTACGAAGATCTAATTCTTTTGCCTAATCAGGAAATTTCAGTTTCATTCCTGATGGGTAAAGTGATCTCTGCTCTTCATCTAATCTGTATTGAAAGCGAGCATGCAATCGGATCCGTGAATATTGGACTGGCATTCCCTCGGTATAGCAAGGAGAAACGCAGTTTAGGGAATCTTGTTCGTCTTTATGCTCAAAACCCCGATACTCTGCGTAATTCGTCTTCAGACATCAGAATACGTCGTCTTGATGATTACATAAGAAAAGGGGAGATTACCCCTGTTCCGTCTGCAGTACAGGGATATGTGCAATATCGTCGAATGCAGTTCAAGGAGAATAAGGCACGGCTCATCAGACGTCATGCCAAAAGGCACGATTTGGATATAAATCAAGCAGCAAAACAGTACACAGACTACAAGATTCCTGCGAATGATTTACCTTATGTAACGCTGAACAGTCTAAGCAGTCAGCAGCGTTTCAGGCTATACATTGATGAAGTAAGGCTGGAAACAAAGAATGACAATAATCTTGTGTTCAGCAGTTACGGACTTACTAAATCAGGAGTCTTACCTTATTTTTCTTAACCTATGACTTCAGAACACAGAGGTAGGTGTCGCCGACAAAAGGAGGGGGGTAACTCTAAATTTGTATATTTTTTATTCCGATGGCTTTGAAAAGACCAAAATTTTTCGAGAGTTTTGCAAGGGTAGTCAGTTCAACGGTTTGGGGGAATCTTGTTTTTTTTCATAACAAGACCACGTTCCCGACTACTTTTTGTAAACATCTCTGTTTTTGGTGCTGTAGATTGCCCATTCGGCCATGCTCCAAGTATTAAGTATTTTTTGGGGATGGATAGGTTTCTGCCGTGTAGGCAGCTTAGAAAATGAGATGAATCAAGATCACCTGTGATTATAAGGTTTCTGCCGTGTAGGCAGCTTAGAAACCTTCTGTCTCTGACCTGCCGGAGTAGTCAGAGGTTTCTGC
>CADBNP010000082.1 GCA_902796095.1 uncultured Aeromonadales bacterium
ATTACAGTATTATTTTTTTTATGCAACTCTTTTTTTCAAAAAAAATAATTTATTCGATCAAGTGCTCATTACTTAATCAAATTTCTTCCATCTTGTTGAGTCTATATAGCACAACTCCCGCTTACTTTAGGTATTCTAATATCATCACCTCATTGTTATATACTTCTACTTCACATTTTGAGCAGTCAAATTCTCGGTTGCATCACATCTTCCCCTCTCGCAGTTCACTTCGATCAGCAAAGTTTAAACTGCCATTACCATGAGTCTCTCTTTTATCAAAAGGTGACTTAATCACAAGTTACGACGTTTAACATTCTGTAGAATATAAAATCAAATTTTGAATCTTAACTGCTGGAGTAATCAGCGCAATTTTATTCAAGGAAGTGAGTAATTATGGATATCCATGAAAGAATAGAAAAAGAAGAAGCAAAGCTGAAAATAATAGTTAATAAAGCTCTAGATTATGTCGAGAAAAAGCACGTTGATCAGGCACTTATATCTGTAGTGAAATCAACCGGTTTAACAACATCTGTAAGAAATCAGGAAACCAACGAGGTAAAATTTTCAAAACGCAGAGACTTCTCAGTCACCATGTGGAACGATCATCATAAAGGATCTGCTTCAACTACAGATCTCAGCGATGATGCCATTTTCAGTACTCTGGATGCAGCCATTGACATATCAAAGCATACCGAATCAGATATATACAACGGTCTGGCGGATGATGAAGATCTTCAACGTGAGTTCACCGATTTTGACACTTTCTATCCGGAAGAGCCTAATCCTGAAGCCCAGATCGCAAGATCCATGGAACTTGAGAAGATGTGTATATCTCACGAAAAAATCAAACAGTGCAACTCCGCATCAGTAAACAGCGGATACGGTCAGTCGATCTTCGCAACTACAGAAGGACAGTTTTACACAGTCAAAGGATCATACTTTTCTGATTCAATAAGTCTTACAGCAGAAGAAAATGATCAGATGGAACAGGGCGGATCCTATCACTTTACCTATACCTCCAGGAACAGGTGGAAACTTGAAGACATGATGAAGGAAGCTCTTAATGAAACAATTCCAAATCTTGGAGCACAAAAAATCCAGACTCAGACACTTCCTGTAATTTTCGACAAGGATGTATCGCCTAATATTTTTTACTGGCTTATATCTGGACTTGAAGGTCAGGGGCAGTACAAAAAAACGTCATATCTGAATGACTGTCTTGGCGAAACAATTCTTCCAGAATGGCTTACTGTTCTGGAAGATCCGTACATGATGCATGAAATGGCAAGCAGTTGTGTTGATTCTTCAGGATCAAAAACCATAAAGAGAGACATCGTCACGAACGGTAAGGTTGCAAGTTATATTCTTTCGGCATACTCTGCTAGACAGTTAAAAATGAAAAATACAGGTAACGGAAACGGCACATATAACTGGCTGGTAACAAACAGCGGCATATCGAGAAAAGAATTGGAAAAGAAAATGGATACCGGTCTTATCATCAAGGATATGATGGGATTCGGTCTTGATCCTCTTACAGGAGATGTATCCGTAGGTGTACGCGGCTTTATGGTTGAACACGGAGAAGTAACATATCCGGTTAAGGAAATAACTATCGCAGGCAATGCCAGAGAAATGTTAAAAAACATTGTTGCCATAAGCAACGACATAGATCCGGAATCATCAATCAAGACTGGCAGCATCCTTATTGACGCAATAAAGATCGCTGGAAAATAATCTTCCCTGATATCATGAAACCGTAACTGCATAACCGAAGACAAACAGAGTACGATAAATCTGTCGCGACACTCATTTCATGGAAATCGGAACTACAGGATACCTCCTGTAGTTTTTAAATTCATGATTACCTTTTTAGCGTACCCATGACAAATACACCATAGATGACTGGAAAAACATTTGTGAGATTTGTAAGGTTCAACTTGTGAAAATACAAATACCAGAAACGGGCTGCACGATCAGCATTTTACGAACTGCCAGATTTGTTAAGTTCTTCTGCGAAGAGAGATATTGCAGGAGTTATTTCACTATATCTGCAGATTTTAAAAACTGTCTGAAGTTTTCCATCGTTGCAATACTCCTGATGCTTCAGAAATACCAGCAATGATACAGAGATCAGAGTTAAAAAAGCGACTGTTATCGCACTGGATTTGAAAACCAGCCTCTGTCAATGCTGATACCCAAAGAAACTCTTTTATGCTAGAATTTTTCATCATTTAATAGCTTTAAAAAGGATATTTTATGCAAGCTAAGAAAACATTGGCCCTCATTATAATGGATGGTTGGGGCTACAATCCTGAAAAGCAGTTCAATGCTGTTGAAAACGCTAAAACTCCCAATCTTGACAGTCTTACAGAAAAATATGCACATACTCTGATTTCAGCATCCGGTCTTGACGTAGGCCTGCCTGATGGTCAGATGGGAAATTCTGAGGTTGGTCATACCAACATCGGAGCCGGAAGAGTTGTATATCAGGAACTGACGAGAGTTACAAAGGCAATTCAGGACGGTGATTTTTTTGAAAACAAAACATTATGTGATGCCATCGATAAGGCTGTTAAGGCTAACAAAGCTGTTCATATAATGGGTCTCATGTCTCCAGGCGGAGTACACAGTCATGAGGATCATATCGAAGCAGCAATAAGAATGGCAGTAAAACGCGGAGCAAAAAACGTTTATTTTCACGCATTCCTTGATGGACGCGATGTTCCTCCACGATCAGCACAGTCTTCAATCGAAAAATTCGACAAACTGTTCAATGAACTTGGCGTAGGAAGAATAGCTTCAATTATTGGTCGTTACTACGCAATGGACAGAGATAACCGCTGGGACAGAGTTCAACAATGCTATGATCTTCTCACTTTCGGCAAGAGCGAGTTTGCTCCGTTCAGCAATGCTTCTGCAGCCCTTGAAGCAGCATACGATCGAGATGAAAACGATGAGTTTGTAAAAGCTTCTGTCGTAGGTGACGCACCTGCCTGCGTTGCTGACGGCGACACACTGATCTTCATGAATTTCAGAGCTGACCGAGCAAGAGAAATATCACGCAGTTTTGTGAACAGGGACTTTGACAGTTTTGAACGCAAGGTTTATCCGCAGCTTTCAGACTTTGTAATGCTTACCCAGTATGCCGCAGATATAAAAACAGCCTGTGCCTATCCTCCGGAGAATCTTACCAATACACTGGGTGAATGGCTTTCTTCCCACGGTAAAACACAGCTGCGAATTTCAGAAACAGAAAAATATGCGCATGTGACATTCTTCTTCAATGGGGGTGTTGAAGCCGTATTCCCCGGCGAAGATCGCGTACTGGTAGCAAGTCCTAAAGTTGCAACCTATGATCTGCAACCAGAAATGAGTTCTGTCGAGTTAACTGACAAGTTATGTGCAGCCATAGAATCAGGAAAATATGACGTTGTAATCTGCAACTACCCTAACGGCGATATGGTAGGTCACACAGGTATTTATGAAGCTGCTGTTAAAGCCTGCGAAGCTGTTGACACTTCAATCGGCAGAGTCATTGAGTCATTAAAGAAGGTTGGCGGAGAATGCCTCATTACCGCAGATCACGGCAATGCTGAACGGATGAAGAATCTGGAAACCGGTGAAGCATACACAGCACACACAAATCTGCCAGTTCCTCTGATCTATGTTGGAAGGGACGCTGTTGCACGAGATGGCGGCAAACTGTCTGATCTTGCTCCGTCAATGCTGTATCTCATGGGTATGGATATCCCTGAAGAAATGAGCGGCAAGCCTATTTTCACTATTAAATAAAGTGATCCGGGATGTTTATACACAGAATTTGGTATAAATTACTGAACGCCAGCATATGTCTTGCTGGCGTTGTTGTGATTTTTTTGCTGCCTTTATCTGTAGTAGCACACACATCCCAAAATGTTGAAAATGTTCAGCAGAAAATAAAGGAACATCAGGAAAAAATTAACAAAAACAAAGAGAATCTGAGAGAACTTGAACTTCAGTTAAAAGAAGACGAACGTGAAATATCAATAATCAACAATCAGTTAAAAAAATCAAAGGCAGATCTTGCAAATGCGCAACATCGTCTTGCACAGTTACGAACTGAGCAAAACAGACTTTTAGAAAAAAAAGAACAGCAGCTTGAAATGCTGTCAAAACAGTTAACAGATGCTTACAAATTAGGTTCATCAGATTACGTTAAGCTCGTTTTCAATCAGGAGGATCCTAATCTGATAGGAAGAGCCCTCGAATATCATATTTACATAAACAAATCCAGAACCGAACTTATAGAGAATATTACAACCCTGATTGCTCAAGTTGAACGGAACAGGACTCAGATTGAAGGCAATAATCAGGAATTAAAAATGATAATTGAAGCCCGTGATAATGAATCAGAGCTTCTGAAAGTAAGGAAAAGACAAAAAGAGGAAACCTACTCCGCAATAAATGAAAACATAAAGAAAGAAGAGAAGAAAGTTGAAATTCTGAAAGTAAAACTTCAGAAGGAAGTTGAAATCAATCAGAAAAAAATCGCTCTTGAGAACCGTAAAAAAGAAGAAGAAAGAATAGCTCAGGCAAAGGCTCAGGCGACAGAACACGGAAAATCAGCAAACGATGCTGCAAAGCAAACAATCGAACAGATAGAAAAAGAAAGACTGAAGGGGCTTAAAAATCAGAAAGGCAGTCTTCTATGGCCTGTAACCGGAAGGATCGTAAAGAAGTATGGCGATTCAAGAGCAGGAGAACTGAAATGGACCGGTTTGCTGCTTCAATCCAGACAGAAGGATAAAAATGACGTCATATCTATAGCTGACGGTGATGTTGTAATGGCAAGTCCTCTAGACGGATACGGACTTATCATAGTATTGGATCACGGAGACGGATATCTTTCCATTTACGGGAATAATAATTCTGTCACAAGAAAAGTAGGTGACAGAGTCAAAAAAGGCGATATTATTGGCTACTATGATCAGACAAACCAGTCTCTTGAATCGTCTCTTTACTTCGAAATCAGATATAAAGGTTCACCGATCAATCCACAAAAATGGTTAAGAAAAAATTAGGAGAAAAAAATGAGACTCTCTGTATTCAACATAAACGAACTCGATATGACAAAATACCAGACGAGTTATGACAGAGTTCTTGATGGATATGAAATTAAAAACAACGAGGGAAGAAGCACCTTTGCCGCTATTTACAACGGTTCCGTTGTGGGAATAGCTTCGGCAGATCGCGGTGTTATCGATTATTTCAGCGTTCTGGAAATAACTCGAAACAGAGGTGTAGGCGGATACCTTTTAAAAACCGTAGCCAACATTCTGATTGAAGAGTACGGTTCAGTAACCATCAGCCAGGTTCTGTACTCCCAGCCTGATTTCAAGCTGTTCAGTGAGCATATGGGATTTGAAAATGCCGTCCTGAGCAGGCCCATTGAAAAATACTGCTGATAACACTACTTCTGATGTACCTAACGCTATCACTATTACCGGAATAACGGTTATCAGACGATACGAAAAAATTTAATCTGGACGAATGATTCGTGTTCCTGTATTTTTTTTGCTTAAATATGTGAACTTAAGCAAATCATTATTTTAATGACACGAAGAATACAAGAATAAACAAATTCACGCTGATATAATTACACACAAAATTAAGCAAGGAATCAAAAAGCGAATGGCAGCAAAGGACATATTCATATCTCACTCCAGCAAGGATAATGAGGTTGCTCTTAAAATTGCTTCTGTCCTGACAAACAACAAGATTACGTACTGGCTTGATTTAAACGATATTCCTGCCGACGGTGGTACTTTTGCCGGACATATTACACAGGGTCTGGAACAGGCAAAGATATTTCTTCTCATACTCTCTTCGAGTGCAAATGCATCTCCTCACGTTCTGAACGAAATCAATATGGCGTTCAGCAAAAGGATGCCTTTTCTTATCTACAATCTGGATCTGAATGAAACCGACTTCAGTAACGATTTAAAATACTACCTTGCCAGCAAACAGTTCATCAAAGTCTTTGAACTTGGAGAACAGCGCTCTCTGCAAATGCTGCTGACATACATCAAGGATCGACTTAACGGAACTACGGAATACACAGAGAAAATCATCGTAAAAAATGATGACAGACATCAGGGAAGTTCCTTAAGGCTGAAAATTTTTACAGCTCTGCTCTGTGCATTTTCCGCAGGCTCGCTGATACACACTTACGCACCGGATCTGATTAAATTTTCCAACTACAAGAGCGTGAATTTTCAAACCGGAGATATTGTAGAATTAGGGACATACCATAACAATCCTATTCTGTGGGTATACGCAGGCAATGATCAGCCTGCGGGAGAGCCCAGTTTTATATCAAGAAATCTTCTCACTGCGAAACCGTTCGACATAGCTCACAGCGGAAAACATTCCGTTGATCGCACCGGTCTTAAGGATACTCCTAACAAATCAATGAAGATTGCGGACAGAATCAAGCTCTTCACGGCCGACGAGTATACCGACATGTACGGTTCTGCGGATTATGAGGATTCATCTTTACGGACATGGCTTAATTCAGCTGACAACAACGTGAAATATGTGTATACAAAACCGGCAGCATCAAGCATCAAAAGCACAGGAAAGAATAAATATCTGGTAAGTCAGAATCTGGATAATCTTGATGAAGGCGGTTTTCTTACAGGTTTCACACCTGAAGAGCGGGCAATGCTCAGACCTGTTACAGTCAGATATCTTGTAACAGCAAACAATGTGAATAAAGCCAAAAATAAAAATGACTATACCGCTTCTCTGTGGAAATCAATAAAGTTATTTCCGGACGCAGACTCTGTCACAGAAAACAACATGACTCTGATGCTTAGGATGTACAAGGCTGTCAACTTCCGCAATTTCTACTACAGCGAGGTGAAGGAACTTGTTTCGCTCCCTTCAATTGAGGAGATAAGTCATATTTATTCTTCAAGAAATCTTAACCTTCAGAATCAGTTTGACTATGCAAGACCTACTGATGATGACGTTCTTACGGACAACGGATGGTGGACCAGAACGCCGTGCGGAATGATGCCGTATACGATCTGCATGGTTCATTCATCTTCGAACTCCTCAAGTATGAGTGACATGCAGGTTACCCCGAAGACTGTTTCTACAATGGCAACGGTCAGACCGGTCATTCACCTGAGAAGCGAAGAAATCGAATGTATAGGAGATGGTAGCAAAGCATCTCCGTACAGATGCAGAAAAAAATAAAAGGTAAGCAATCTAATCAAAGAGATTAGACTCCTTACATTGGCTCTGTTCAACAAAAGTGTTGATACCACAGAAACACAATACATTTCATAAATGTATTTACATTTTTGAACTTAAAAAGTAAAACTTTCAGTTTATATAACTTTATGATTTACCATGTTTATTTCTGGATCAGTTCTATTCCTTAACAGAACCCAACATTAAGATCATCTGCAATCACCTGCCGCCGCTGTAGGTTGTGTCGGTCACCTCGTGCTCTGTCCTGTCGACAACATTGATTCTGGTCTCCGGGAATCGCTGGTTTAGTTTCCTGCACAATGCATCTTTTATGGTGATCCCGACAGATGCACATCCTACACATCCGCCTTTAAACCTTACATGCAATTCTGATATGTCATCCAGATAATCAACAACCTCCACTGCACCGCCATGGGTTGCAATGCCAGGATTTACCTCGGTTGCAATAACAAATTCTATGCGTTTTATCAGAGGTATGGAAGGATCCAGTTTGTTAACTGAAATACTCGGAGCCTTCAGAGTAAACTCATCATCCTTTACATCAACCACAGCATCTGTAAGGTACGGATCTGACAGAGGATCTATGATTACCTTGAATCCTTCATACTCATAAACAAGATCAGCCAGATCATACATATTGCGAGGACAGAAAGACATACCGCATTCGGCCTTCAGTGTTCCAGGATGCTCGACAAAAATACGTATATTTGTATTTTGATCCTTATGAGACAGCAGCTGTCTGTATTTTTCCTGTGCTTTTTCTGTTATCAGTATCATTTCACTACAACGGCATCATAATCGATGCCAACTCCTGTTTTCAGATGGATATATATATATAAATCCGGCAATATCCCGATTCACAGCCATCCAGCCGCCCAGCAGCAGTAATCAGGCTAACTTCCGTATCAGTTTCCTCAAAGATAAAACAACACACAGAACAGATCAACTGAATTTCAGAACAATACCGCAAACTGTCTGAAAAAATTTAAATCAGTCGCCTGCACATTAGACTAAAATGCAAAAATCATATACAATTAACCATAGTTAAAAAATGATTTTTTTTGTTATGGAGATTAAACAATGCCAAATTTAGGCCTTGAAAAATACGGTATTATCGGTGCCACTGAAATTATTTACAACCCTTCCTATGAGCAGCTTTTCAAGGATGAAACAGATCCTTCACTGACTGGCTTTGACAAGGGTCAGGTTACCGAGATGGGTGCAGTCAATGTTATGACTGGCGTTTACACCGGACGTTCACCAAAGGACAAATTCTGGGTTAAGGACGATGTAACAAAGGATACAATCTGGTGGACTTCAGATGAATACAAGAACGACAACAAGCCTGTATCTCCTGAGACATGGAATGAACTCGAAAAGATTGCAGGAAAAGAACTTTCAAACAAGAAATTATACGTTGTAGATGCATTCTGCGGTGCCAACCCAACTACCCGTCTCAAGATCCGCTTCGTTATGGAAGTGGCATGGCAGGCACACTTCGTTAAGAATATGTTCATCCGTCCTACTGCAGAAGAACTTGCAAACTTCGGCGAGCCTGATTTCGTTGTTCTGAATGCATCAAAGGCCAAGGTAGAAAACTACAAGGAACTCGGTCTTAATTCAGAAACTGCCGTTGTATTCAACCTTACAAAGAAGGTTCAGATCATCATCAATACATGGTACGGCGGTGAGATGAAGAAGGGTATGTTCTCCTACATGAACTATCTTCTCCCTCTCAAGGGTATGGCTGCTATGCACTGCTCTGCAAACACCAATGAGAAAGATGAAACCGCTATTTTCTTCGGTCTGTCCGGAACTGGTAAAACAACTCTTTCAACGGATCCAAAGCGTATGCTTATCGGTGATGATGAGCACGGCTGGGATGATGACGGCGTATTCAACTTCGAAGGCGGTTGCTATGCAAAGGTAATCAACCTTTCCAAGGAAAACGAGCCTGATATCTGGAATGCTATCAAGCGTGATGCTCTTCTTGAGAATGTAACTGTTGATCAGGACGGCAAGATTGATTTTGCAGACAAGTCTGTTACAGAAAACACCCGTGTTTCATATCCAATCTACCACATTGACAACATTGTTAAGCCAGTTTCAAAGGCTGGTCCTGCCCGCAAGGTTATCTTCCTTTCAGCAGACGCTTTCGGTGTGCTCCCACCAGTGTCAATCCTTACTCCGGAACAGACTCAGTACTACTTCCTCTCCGGCTTTACTGCTAAACTGGCCGGTACCGAGCGCGGCATCACTGAGCCAACTCCAACCTTCTCCGCCTGCTTTGGTGCGGCATTCCTTTCTCTTCACCCAACCAAATACGGTGAAGAACTGGTTAAGAAGATGAAGAAATCCGGTGCAACTGCTTACCTGGTAAACACTGGCTGGAACGGAACCGGCAAGCGTATATCAATCAAGGATACCCGCGGTATCATTGATGCAATCCTTGACGGCTCTATCGACAAGGCTGAGACCAAGCAGATCCCTCTGTTCAACTTCACTGTTCCAACAGCACTTCCTGGTGTTGATCCTGCAATTCTTGATCCGCGCGATACATACAGTGACAAGTCACAGTGGGAAGAAAAAGCCAAGGATCTGGCAGATCGCTTTATCAAGAACTTCAAGAAGTTCGAAGGCAACGATCTTGGCAAGTCTCTCGCAGCTGCTGGTCCAAAGCTGTAACTTACCAGTCTTAAATAACTTATAAGAATTTTGAAATGAAGCTCCATATAAATATGGGGCTTTTTATATATGAAGGTGAAGGAATTATGGCTACAATGATTATTACCCGTGAGGGTTACAATAAACTAAAAGAAGAATTCAATTATCTATGGACAAAACTGCGTCCGGAAATTACAGAAAAGGTTTCCTGGGCCGCCAGTCTGGGAGACAGATCTGAAAATGCGGATTATCAGTACAACAAAAGATATCTGCGACAGATTGACAACCGCATACATCACCTTGCCATGGTATTCGACAAATCCAAGGTTGTTGATTACAATCCGCAACAGGACGGAACCATTTATTTCGGTGCCTTTGTGGAAATTGAAAACGATGAAGGAGTGATTAAGACACTGAGAATTGTAGGTTCTGAAGAAATTTACGGCCGGACAGACTATATTTCAATTGACAGTCCCCTGGCAAGAGCTCTTCTTCACCATCAGGTGGATGACGAAGTTAAAGTCCATGCACCCCAGGGAGTGCTTACCTGGTACGTAAACAGGATCTCATATAAAAAGGAAGACTGGTACAGGGAAGAAATAACAAGCAACGAAATCACAAGACTATAACAGGTTTCAGATAAAAGAAAGGCACCGCCGGGGTGCCAGTACGATCGAGGGTAAAAAACGTTCTATGCATAAGCCTGAACTGAAGTTCTGAACGGACTCCATGAGGAATTATATCTGTTGGAAATTGCCATATTACGCCTCTGCATCTTGCTGGAAAGTTCACTGCTCCCTGAAGATGCGTCTTTCACTTTCTTATCACTGATCTCTTCTGAGTCTTTTTTCGCAGGTTCTGTCTCATTACCTGAAGATTTTTCCCTGCTGATCTCCATTTCAGCTTCATGCTGCTTGGATTTAGCCTCGGCTGCAACCTTGCGATCCTGTGAAGACGGCTCTGCCGGAGCAAGTGCAGCAGCATAAACCTGCTTCATCTTGGCTATGGTCTTCTCCGGGGTAGATTCCTCAGAAATGGAAATATCTACCTTTCCGTCAACAATATATTCACGACCGTCAGGTCCTGTCTCCTTGGTATACGACGGCTGAGAGGCATACTGCCCTCCGGCAGCCTTATGCTGCTGCTCATGAACTCTGACTTCCTTATCTCTGGCCTTCAGTTCATCAACCTTGGCCTTCTCTTCGTCAGTTAACTCTTCTCCGGTGATCTTTTTGGACTCGGTGCCAACCTTGTCAGAACCTTCCTTTTCATCAGAATCGGAAGAGGAATCCCCGGATTCACTGTTCTCATGATGTCCGCTGCGGGATCGCACTATTGATGAATAAGTAACATCCTCTACATCAGAATCCTGTCCTGAATCATGACCGTGATATTTTGTCTCAGAAGATTTTTCCCGTTCTCTCTGTGAACCGACTTCATTTTCGTTGGAGGATGTAAAAGTCTGGGCAGTTGCAGGCACAACCTGGCGAACAGCCGCATCATGCTGAGCTGACTCTGTAGGCACATTAAGATTAAGTGCCGGAATGTTAGGATACGAAGCAACTATATTCATGGCAACTACACCTCAATATCAATAATGCTTCCTATTGTTTTATCATAAACATCAAAAAGTTTTGCTCCAGCCTGTGCCTGAATCTCACCCTCTTTCAGCGATGTCAGATCCGAGGCTCCCAGATCTTTTTCAAGAGCAGAACCTGATGCGATATTTTCAGCCGCATTTTCAGTCGTTTTCATACCCCTGGATACGGCAGTATACGCATTTGATAGCATGCCATAATTGTAACCGTTTCCCGAAATCTGCATAAACGACTCCTAATCAGATACTGATCCTATTATTCAGTATTGATCATTTTGAAAAAAAAGCAAGAGAAATCGATTAAAATTCCGTCTGAATCACACCCGCAATTCATTTACCAAATCAGCAAAACTCTGAAGCGTATCAGCAAAAAGCAGAGGCTTGGAAAGAAAAGGATTATGAGATGTTCTGGGGAATATCTCTGCTCTGGCTCTCGAAACTGTATTCCAGTATGCAGCGATCTCAGAAGAAACAATACGATCAGAATCTCCGAAAATGTGCAGAGACGGCAAGTCAAGTTTCCTGCAGTCATCTCTTAAATCCAGCTGATTAAGCAGCTGAAGTCCGAACTGAAGTGCTTCATAAAGAGGCTTTGGCTTTGTTGCAAGAGCTGTTCTCAGACAGCGGATATCATGTCTTATGGACGGACTTCCCATAGCCTGAATGGCAAGGAAGTGGTCACACACCTCATCTTTGTTTTTAGGTTTGACAAGCCTGGTGAAAGCCCTGAGGATCCTGCTCTCAACTCCAGGCCATATCTGATCATGCTGATCTATTTCACTGAGTTCCTCACAAAACCTTGGAGACGAACAGACCGTAATATATGAACTGATATCACTCCTGTATTTTAAAGCGTAATACATGGCTATCTGACCACCGAGAGACCATCCAAGTATGCAGGCACCTTTTGGAACAACATCATGAAGAAGAGTCACCATCTGATCAATTGTTTTAACCTGAGCTCCCGCATCCAGATTATCGCCATATCCAGGGAGATCAATAAGATGAACCCTGAAATAAGGGGTCAGAAGGGGCAGAACCGAATCAAAAGCAACACTGCAGATCCCCCAGCCGTGAAGTAAAACAAGATCTGTTCCCGAACCAACTATTCTGGTATTCAATGCCATAGATACTCCTGCAAGTCCTGTAATGAGAATAGTAGCACCATTTGGATAAAGTGAAGATCTTTTTTCTTTCAAAAAAGAGAAGCCGATATGATATTCAAAGATAAGCCTCGACAAAAGAATAAAGTCCGGAATCCGTTCTGATGATCTGCACAAAGCCACATTTTCCCATGTCCGCACGACTCAGATCAGACCACCGTTTATCCCTCCCCCCAAAA
>CADBNP010000083.1 GCA_902796095.1 uncultured Aeromonadales bacterium
GAAAGCAGTTCCCTGAAAAGGTCCTCAGCACCGTCATCCGTACATTTGACTATGATGTACAGTCCTGAATCATTAGAGCCGAAGCAGCCGGCGCCCGCTCCGTCACTTTCCGTCCTGCAGCCGCCTGTTCCGCCAGCCGGGGTTTCAGTCCTGCCATCCGCAGCTGCACCGGAAGTACATCTGAACTCACACATGCGGATCCTGTAAGGAAGAGTTTCATCATTTCCCCTTACCGCGGCGTTAACCTTGAGATACTGTCTGATGTATGAAGCGACAGGATCTGAATGATTTTCAATGCTGAAGGTTCCATTGAGATAACTGTCAAAATCATCAGCGCTGATATACTTCAGTTTTTTAAGCTTCTTTTTCTTTACCGAACTGCCGTATGCCTGGCGTTCCGTCTCACCGGCAGACAGGGGCTTCGGAAGACAGAGAGTGTTTCCGTACCAGGGAAAGGCATCGGAAAACAGAAGGGTTCCGTTTTGAACATTGCGGTACAGCTCTTCGCTTTTTCCCGATTTCAGAGCCTCGATGTAAAGAGCTGAAAAAAAGGTATCGGCCGCGAACCCCGTCTCGCAGTTGTCAATAAAGTTTCTGCCGAATCTGAAGGGAGAGGAAAACCGGAATTTTACAATTCTGTAGTTCATCAGACACCTCCTGAAACACTACTCTGCAGCATCAGCAGTGACCTGATTCAAAATACTGTTGAGATCTTCAATCAGACCGGGATCTGCTTCTCCGGCCACAAGACGGCATGAAAGATCGCGGAAAGCGATTTTGCCGTAACCCCGTGAGCCGTGACCGCCGATATAGTCATAGGTAAGAAGATTCAGACCGCGTGCCAGATTCTCGAAATCCTCCTTAACTTCCTCTTCCTTCGAAAGTTCATAAATCATGTCCAGTCCGAATTCGGATCCTCTTACTGCACGCTCAATCTGACGGGGATTGGCAACAGACGTCAGCCTGTTAATGGTATTCTCAAACTTGACCTCAGTGGCGCTGGAAAGACCGTGCTGTCTTAAGTCGCGGTAGTTCAGAAGAAACATGTCCGATACCAGTATGCGGCTGGTTCTGATATTATTCTTTTCTGAGCTGCCGAAAAGTCTCAGAAGATACACGCAGTCGCTGTTCGGTTCACCAACAAGTTTTCCTTCTGAAGCGGCGAAATCTCTGGCCAGAAGACTTCTGAGTTTGCCCTTGAGAGAACTTCCGGGGATCATCGGCTGGTTGGTCCATACATCCCTCATAACAGGAGAGTCCACAGCACCGATGGCGGCAAAGGCTGACGCACCGCCGATATGCATGCCGGTTTTAACAACAATTCTTCCGGTAATCTGAATTTTTGCAAACATAATATCCTGTCCTCCTAGTTATCCTTTCCGCCATGAAATCTGTGATAGGCAACAAGCGCCTCCATGTAGCGATAGAACAGCATGAACATCTTTCTGCTGCCGGCTATTTTTCCTATCTGCTCCGTAAGCTTTGAAACATCAAGAAAATCTCTTACATCATTGTCACGTCCTGCGGAATAAACGCATCTTACCCTTAAATAATCAATTCTCTGGGAAATTTCGGGCTGAAGGGCATCTCCGCAGCTGTCATCAGTCAGGAGCTGATTGTATATGTCCGCCGCCATGGAAAGAATATTTCTCAGCTGAGAGGTGGTAATTTTCAGTCTGCCTCCGTTGGCATTCTTCAGATGGAGAATGACCTTCTCGGCATCCTCCACATAGCTGCTCTCCGTAATTTTTATGTCCGGCTTTGGCAAGCTGCTCCCCCCATGCTGATCGCCTCCTCTTCGGTTCTGATTCTGGTTACCCCAGGATTTTCTGTCATTCATGCCTCTTCTTCGCTCCTTTCTCTGTTCATGTATACGTATAACTGAATTGCAGTTTTAAGCTGTCTGCAGTCCTTCCCGCTGCCCATCCATCTGTATATGTTCTGTGCAAACCTGCTGTACGCCTTTTTCTCCGCATCCGGCGCTCCGGATCGGGGTTCAAGCCGGGAAAGAAGGTAGGCAAGCCGGGCAAAGTTAATTTTCTCGCCTCTGCCCTCAATCAGTTCCAAAATCCGGTACAGAAAACTGTTTCCTCTGACAGATGAACAGTCGAAAAAATCAGCAAGAATTCTGTACTTCTCACCGGCAACAACAGTTTTAAACTCATCCCATGAGTATGTCCCGTCATCAACTGCAACGCCGTTTTCATCATGCACCGAACCTGTGGAAAACAGAGTGACGGCGGATTTGCCTGGACGACTTTTTGATGCGTCCTCATATGCGGCAGTTTCCTCCGCCGCGGCGCTTACCGGATATGACTGCTGATAGATGCCGATGCCGGCTGAAATCGTAAGGGCGCCGGATGTATATTTTTTCAGAGCCCTGCTGAGATCTACCGCACACTCAACCACCTCGTCCCAGGCACCGATCAGGAAAACGTCATCGCCGCCGGAGTAGACCACGGTAACCTTCCGCTCGGGATCCGTTTTTTCCGCACCGAGAGAAAATTCCCGGCGGCTGAGAATGGTGTTGATATGGTATTTGAAGAACATGGACAGAGATCTGGAAAGCGCCGCCGTTCTGGCCAGATTCACAAACCTCGTCCCGTATTTCCGGCTTTCGAAGCCCCTGATAAACGTCTGACCGAGATTGTCCACGTCGGCTCTCAGCACGGCAATGCGGCGGATACCGGTGCTTGCGCCGGCAAGATTCTCCATTACCCTGTCGTAGAAGTAGTCGCCGACCCAGAGTCTTGTGGTAACATCAAGCTCATTCGTGAAGCTGTTTTTGGAATATACCCTTGCCGGTTTTTCTCCATGCCGGTTCATTCTCGCCTTAAGCTCCTGGCCGGTTAATGCAGCAAGACAGCAGTCTCCGGGCAGCGGCAGGGTATCCGGTTCCGAACCGCGAAGTACGGCAAAGTAGTCCCCTCCGTTCTGAATGCGGTTTGAAAATTCCTCGAACTGAAGACAGGACATACATTTTCCGTCACTGTCCAGATGACCTGTTCTGCGGCATATTCTGCATTCCCTTGTATAGTCCTCATGCTCCTGGCCGTTCAGTCTCATGAGATCCTGCGCACTGTATCGGCAGTTCTTGGCACGGGTAATCATGTCACCGATTTCAGTGAAGATCCTGCTGAAGGATCCTTCTGGTCTGTTGCAGAGAGAATACGGAGAGCACGGGCTGAAGCCGGAACTCAGGAAAAGGGAGATGCCGAAGGTATATGTCAGCCATCTGTTGATGCCGCGGCAGAAGTCGGCAAGTCTCTGCCCGGTACTTTGCAGATTCGGCAGCAGAACGTAGCAGTGTCCGCCGCCGGAATAAATCAGACTTGCACGGCAGAGAGAGAATTCATCAAGGAGCATGTCAATCATATGCTCCATCAGCAGTTCAAGATAGAAAGAGCGGGATCTTAGGGTCTTGAGAGCCTTTTCCGTAGTAATGGTGTAGATAAAATCCTGAATGCCGCAGAGATCCATGGAGAACATGACAAACGCACAGCTCCCGAGAAGTTCCTCGGAACCGGAAAGCAGTTTCAGAAGCTCCGCAGTCCGCTGATTCCCGCCTTCGGAAGCTTCAGGAATACGTTCCTCAAGGTATTCGTCAAGAGCAAGGGCAACGGCAACGCTCATTTTCATGTGGTCGTACATGGAAATATCTGAAGGAGCCGAAGATGAGCAGAACGCGGGAACGTATGTGAGGTTAACCTCAAGAACGTTCATCAGGGAGGAAAGAAAGGAATCGGTAAATTCCAGGGCTTTCAGTCTGCCTCCTATTTCGTCAAGAAGATGCTGATAGAATTCGGCGCTGAGAGGCTCATAATCCTCTCCGTAAACATCGCAGCAGGTATCTATTGCAGTGCGGGTAAGAGGAAACCTGATGCCGTCCTTCAGAGTTCCCGCGCTGTAGTAGAGCTTTTCTTCTGCCGCGCCGGATGCCTCCCTCTCGTCAAGGTTAAGCAGATTGTAGATGCTTTCAAACTGACAGTCGGGATCCTCCGCAGCTGATCCGGACTTTCCTCCGGAATGTCCTGTCAGGGATGCGGCTATGTCATCAGCCATCCTGACAAGGGCACGCAGTCCGGCAGTTTCCGGATCCGCTGCTCCGTGAACATTTTCTCCTGTGTCCGGTGTTCCGGATGTTGATTCCGCATCTGAATCCATCAGTCCGGCACAGAGCATCAGTTCATCGGAAACCGAACATCCGGAGAGAAACTCCCTGCCCGAACTGTCCTTTCCGGATGATGCTCTCACAGCCAGTCGTCCGATATTGGACAACAGGGAAGCCAGTGCGATTTTTATCTGACGTTCTTTCATGTTCTTTTCCTGTTTGTCTGTCCTCAGCAGATCTGTCCGCCTGCCGTTTTGCCTACTCTCTGCCCTGTTCCTGATGTCCGGTTTTCCCGCCGGACGCTCCGCCGCCGTGCTGAACCATGCGCACGGCACCCATTCCAAGAAAGGTCTTTATGCCGACGCCGGAGTACTCCCCGAATTCAGCCAGCATCCTGGCATATCTGATCATGGTTGCAGGACCGTTTATTCTGAATGTCATTCTTCCGGTAAAGCCGGGAATACGAACCTGCTCCAGAGGGAAGTACTCACTCCTGAGCCGGTAGGCTGTAATGACAGTGCTGTCCGTCAGCTGCTGCAGCGTCCCGGCATCAAACATTTCCATATCCGAGGCTGCGGTAAACCGGTTCATCCAGCTCTGATACAGCAGTCTCATATCAGGCAGATTTACATAGCGGGAAGCACTTTTAAAGGAGGCGGGGGTAAGAAATTCCAGGGTTACACTTCTGTCAGGCTCAGAAGACGTGTCATAGAACCTTTCTACAATTTCTTTCTTGCTGCCAAGTTTCAGTTCCCTGCTGACAAATTTCAGAGATGATCCGTCATCCAGCTGAAATTCGGAATCCCTGATGTTGAGAACCGGCTCAACAACATTGTGATAGGCCTCATCCGTAAGTCCGGTGATAATCCAGAATTTCTTTTCTCCCAGATCGAGATACTGACTGCAGGGAACAGGCTGCATGGAATGAAGTTTTTCACAGTATTCTGACGAGAGGATCTGCATAAGCAGACCGTGCATATTTGAGGATTTACGAAAACTGAAGGACTGGTTGTCCGTTGTGAATTCGATTTTCAGTCTTGACAGCACATAGCCTCCAAAAGACAAATCATCCGCACGATTGTTACGATTCAGATGATACAGTTTTAAAAACAGCTTTTTTGTGACATCATCTGTACAATTACAAATTCGGAAAACCGACGTAAATATTCTGCCTGCTGCGTCACAGACCGAACAGCAGGAATGATGCAGTCCGTTCTTCATGCAGGCTTTTTATTTACAGACGCGAGTCATCAGCCGTCATGTCAGGATTCTTCATGCTGCAACGCAGACTACCGCAGATCTGTACGGTCATCAGACATAATTAAACCCAGATTCACGATTGCAGTTACATCTGCCTGCTGCAGATCTGTCCGGTCATCCAGGTCACCTGGCATAAATACCCCTGTCGCTTTGACAGTTCCATTATCTTCCCGATGTTTATGCCGGAACAGCAACTGATTACAGCCTGCGGTGCCAAACCTGATTCCTTTTGCGCGATCCTGAAATATTCAGAAGTCTTTAACTGCTGACACATCATAAGTTTCCAATCCGTACACGAATCTGCAGTCACCTCAGGATCCGGGAAAGCATGATCTAAGGCAGAGGAATTTTCGGTATCGTCAGCTTGGCAGGTGCCGGAAACGGCAGAAAAACACAGCAAAAACACAGAGGGATCTTTTTATGTTTTGCTATGCATGATTTTTCTCCTCCACAGAAATGCCTTTCCGAAATCGTAACAGGCATTATTCACTGCTTCTGCAGTCAATTATCGTACATCCCTGGTCTGACGGAATTTTCGCCCGCGGCCGTAACACATGTTTCTGCTGTTTTCCTGCTTTCCGTTTTTCTGCTGAAAGTCTGAAGGGCACGGAAAGAATTTGCCGGGCAGAATGCCGAGCCGGCTGCGAACCGGCATTTTTGAATCACAGCACCAGACGACCTGCAGAGGAAATCTGCAAAAGCTGGAGAAATCAGGGAAGAACAGATTGCAAAACCTAAACGCAGCAGCATTTCCGGACGTGGAACGGATCGTTCTGCATGAATTCAGTGAGATCAGTCTCTTTTTTTACATCAGAAATCGTCATTTAATCGATAGAGTTTTGACTAAGTGCTAAAGTTTATCCGAAAATGGGAACTGTGTTACCTCCGTTAAATTTAATGGTTTTTCAGCACTCCTCAGGGCTGATGAATTTCTTCTGACAGTTCGCTGCCAGCAGCAGAAAACATGCAGAAGCTGAAACCTTCAAAAGCTTTTAATAAAAAAATTTCAGAGCCTGCGGCTTGGTCTGAATGTGAAGTTCCGGTTCAGGTGGTCTGAATGTGAAGTTCCGGTTCAGACTGAATTTGTGGTTAAAGATGCTGCAACTAAAGTCAAGTCTGACAGAAATCAAAAATTTACAGATTTGGCGGCTGACGGACATTCATAAATTAATTGTACGAATTCATGATCTGACCGGAAAATACAGGAAATCATTTTCCGGCCAGAGAAAAATTTTAGTTCATGATTCTGAAAGAATTTAAAACACAAGGCATAAAACAAAAATGAAAGAGACGAATCAAAAATGAAAGAGACGCTGCGTCGAGAGATAAACATCCACAGAAAGGTTCTGCTGGTTGATGACGAACCGATAAACAGACAGATCCTCAAGGTTATTCTCAGCAATGAGTACGAGGTGATCCAGGCCGAAAACGGAGAGGAGGCGCTTCAGAAAATTGCGGAGAACCAGAACACCATTTCGCTCATTCTGCTGGATCTGCTGATGCCGAAAATGGACGGCTACCAGCTTCTGCAGAAAATTCAGGAAACCGAGGAATACAGAAAAATACCTGTAATTGTCGTGACGGTGGACAAGGAGGCCGAGGTGAAGTGTCTCAGTCTCGGAGCCACTGATTTCATGCCAAAGCCTTATGAGGATCCGAAGGTTATCGTGGCAAGATGCAAAAAAGCCATACAGCTTGCCGAAGATCGCATTCTGATAAACGAAAACGAAAGAGACAGCCTTACCGGTCTCTACACCAGGCTCTTCTTCCTTCAGTACGCAAGACTGCACGACCGCTTCTGCCACAGCATGCTCATGGATGCGGTTGTAATAAACGTCAACCGGTTCCGCCTGGTAAACAATCTCTACGGCTCGGCATACGGCGACAAAATACTGAGGACGATTGCGGACGTGATCCGGCAATTCCTGGAAAACACCGACGGCATAGCATGCAGATGCGACTCGGACACGTTCTACATCTACTGCCCGCATATTCTGGATCACGGTGCCTTCGCGTCAGAATTCATCTCAAGATTTGAAAAAATCATAGACAATTCAAGAATTACTCTGAGACTCGGCATTTACGACTCCGTTGACCGCTCCCTTTCCATTGAGCAGCGTCTTGACATGGCGAAAAACGCCTGCCTCAGGCTGAAAAACACCTACACCAGCGGATACAGCTTATACGACTCGCAGCTGCACGAAAAGGAGCTTTTCAATGAGAAACTTATCCTGGAAATGGACAGAGCTCTGGCAGAAAAGCATTTCAGAGTATACTTCCAGCCGAAATACTCCATAACCGGCGACACTCCGAAGATGGTAAGCGCCGAGGCTCTTATCAGATGGATCCACCCTGAGTTTGGAATTATCAGTCCAGGCATTTTCATCTCTCTTTTTGAAGAAAACGGACTTCTCCAGAAGCTGGATCACTATGTATGGAATGAAACCGCAGCACAGATCAGGGACTGGAAGGACAGACTCGGAAAATATGTTCCGGTATCAGTGAATGTTTCAAGAACGGACATCTACGACACGAATCTTACAGGCAGGATCGAATCCATTATAAGGGATCACGGTCTGGCACCGGCCGACATGTATCTTGAAATCACGGAATCGGCTTATACAGACAACACAAAGCAGATAGTCGAAACCGTGGACAAGCTGAGACAGCTCGAGTTCAAAATAGAAATGGATGACTTCGGCAGCGGCTACTCCTCTCTCAGCATGCTGTCAAACCTGCCCATAGACGTTCTTAAGCTTGATATGCAGTTCATAAAGAACATAACAAGAAGCAGGAAGGACTATAATCTTCTGCTCATAATGATGCAGATAGCCGAGTTTCTGAAAGTTCCGACAGTCGCCGAGGGCGTGGAGACAAAGGAGCAGTACGACATGCTCAAAAAGGCGGGCTGCGATATAATACAGGGATACTATTTCTCAAAGCCTCTGCCGGCGGAGGAATTCGAAAAACTTTTAATAAAGGAATCATGATATGCTGACCGTTGAAAGTCTGAAAGCCTTCGGTGCCAACACGGACGAAGGCATAAAACGCTGTGCAGGCATGGAGAACTTTTATCTTAATCTTGTCAGGAGGTCTCTGGATGATGCGAAATTCGATCAGTTACGATCGGCTGTGAACGCAAAAGACTACGAAAAGGCGTTTGAAATAGTTCACAGCATGAAAGGCGTTTTTGCCAACCTGTCCCTGGATCCGGTGCTGAAGCCGATTGAAAAAATTACAGATCTGCTCAGAAATAAATCCGATGCGGACTATGGGGAACTTCTGGACGAGGCGGAAAAGTCATTCAGAAAGCTTGAAGCTCTCGTAAAGGAGTAGCCGGCAGAAATTTCGAATCTTCTCACGAGTCATAAACCGGATACATGCCGCCAATGTGGCTCCACAGGTTGAATACATCTTTTAATACAGGAAAAAAGCAATGAAAAAATTAAACAAAAGCGTTTTCTTATCTTCCATGATGCTGATAGGCACTCTGGCTGCCGGCATTGTGCCAAACGAGGCTTCTGCAGCCGAATTCACTCAGGATCAGATGAAAAAAATGGGGGTTTTCCTCTCTAATTTCACCGAGTGCAGCTATACAAAAATTACCAGGGGCGGTTTTATAGACAACCCGTCGGAGATGGTTCACTTCGCTGTCTGCCACAACTGGATCAACAATTCCAAGAGATTCAATATGAGAAACAAGTGCGGAAAGGAATCGTCAGAAGGTGATTTCTACGCTCACATTGATCCTAAGTTTATCAAGGAAACAATAAAAAAGTACCTGGACTATGATTTCAAGGAGCATCAGGGCTACGAGGATTATATTGCATATGACGGACATACCTACTGCATGCCTGCCGGAGACGGTGAACAGACTCCATTTGTACATGTAGTCAGTGCCACAAAGCAGAAGGACGGAACCATACTTGTAACAGGATCCTCATACTATCCTGATGCGGAGGATCCTGACAGTAATATCAACGTCAAGGCTGTTATAAAACCATATGTATGGAACGGAAAGAACACCTGGTCGCTGGTAAATCTGGACATGGAGGAAAAGCCGTTTCCGGACGTAGAATAAAACAGTTCTGAAAAAAAACGAACTGTGTCCGTACGGCTCCGAGTTTTAAAATAAAAACAGAAAAGTCGTGCAGATTTTCAGGTTTACTCAAAAATAAAACGGGAAATGTCTGAACTGGCGGGACTGCAGCAGCAGTTGCCGAAAAGAGCAGTTTAGGCATTTTGTGTATAAAAAAAACCTGAAAATGAACAGTGCTCCTGCCGAAAGGGAGTTCAGGGTGTTCTTCCAGCCAAAATACTCCATTACCGGCGACACCACGGGATCCTGAACTGAATTCGATTGAAAGAATTACAGATCTCCTCAGGAACAAAGCCGATGCAGAATATGATGAACTGCAGGACGGGGCGGAAAAGTCATTCAGAAAGCCAGAAGCACCTGTAAAGGAGCAGCAGACTGAAATTTCGAATCAGCAAATGAGCCAGGTACCGGATCCGGCGGCCGGTGCAGCTCCACAGGTTAAATACATCTTTTAATACAGGAAAAAAGTAATGAAAATATTAAACAAAAGCGTTTTTTTATCATCCATGATGCTGATTGGCACTCTGGCTGCAGGCATTGTGCCAGACGAGGCTTCTGCAGCCGAGTTCACTCAGGATCAGATGAAAAAAATGGGTATTTTCCTCTCAAATTTCACTGAGTGCAGTTATACAAAAATTACCAGGGGCAGTTTTATAGACAACCCGTCTGAGATGGTACACTTCGCTGTATGCCACAACTGGATCAACAATCAAAAAAGATTCAATCTGAGAAAGAACTGCGGAAAAGAAAAATCAGAGGGCGATTTCTACGCTCACATTGATCCTAAATTTATCAGGGAAACAATAAAAAAATATCTGGACTATGATTTCAAGGAGCATCAGGGCTACGAAGATTATATTTCATATGACGGATATACCTACTGTATGCCTGCCGGAGACGGTGAAGAGACTCCATATGTAAAGGTAGTCACTGCCAAAAAGCAGAATGACGGAACCATACTGATAACGGGATCCTCATACTATCCCGAAGTGGAGGAGGCTGACAGCAATGTCAACGTCAGGGCTGTTGTAAGACCATATGTATGGAACGGAAAGAACACCTGGTCGCTGGTATCCCTTGATATGGATCCAAAGCCGTATCCGGATGTAGAATAAAACAGTTTCTGAAAAAAGAATTTTGTCTGTGCAGTTCCGAGTTTAAGAATAAAACAGAAAAGCCGTGCAGATTTTCAGGTTAACTCAAAAAATCGACTAATGTCTGAACTGACGGGACTGCAGCAACAGTTACCGCAAATGACGGTTCAGGCATTTTGTGTATGAAGAAGACAGTCAAAATGAAAAGAAAAGCAGAAAAAATCATTTTATCATCAGTGCTCGCCGGTACACTTGCGGCGGGAATAGCACTTCAGGAAGCATCGGCAGAAGAATTCACAGGAACGCAACTGAAAAAAATCGGTGTTTTCCTGTCAAATTTCACCGAATGCAGCTTCACCAGTATCAGCAGGGGAAATTTTATTGATCACCCCGGTGAAATGGTTAAGTTCGCAATGTGCCACAACTGGATCAACACCAAAAGATACAGGCTGACCAAAAAATGCGGGAAGGAAAGCAGCAAATATAATAACTTCGTTCAGCTGGATCCCAAATATGTTGCTGAAACCGTCAAAAAGTATCTTGACTACGATTTCAGGGAGCATCAGGGCTACGGCGACTACATTACATACGACGGACATACCTACTGCATGCCGGCAGCATCAGGAGAGCAGACTCCACACGTAAAGGCAGTCAGCGCACAGATGATGGATGACGGTACCATACTGGTAAGAGGCTCCTCATACTATCCGGATGCGGAAACTTACGCGGATGACAACATCAATGTAAAAGCAGTCATAAGACCGTATGTCTGGAACGGGAACAGCACCTGGTCACTGGTAAAGCTGGAAATGGAGGAAAAGCCCTTTCCGCATTAAAAATCTGAATGTTCAATCATGGCAGACGGCTGTGAAAAGATAAAAAGGAGCAAACAAAGGAAAGAAAAGAAAAGAAAAGAAAAGGAATGGAATGGTACAGCAGGAAAACAGGACTCAAAGAACGGCAGTACATAAACAGAACAAATTGGAGAGTTTAATTCTAAAACCATGCATTCACTATCAGCCCCACAATGTAACTGTACATTTTGTGCACAATATTCTTATCTTTTTTTTCTTCATCCTCACAGTAATTCTTTGCAATGTACCGGAAGACCAGGATAAAAATAAGGCAGACGAAGCAGAAGATAAAAAACGCTATTGTGGCACCTGGAATTCCCATAATGTTTTCCATATCTTATCCTCCTTCGGCATACTGTTATATTCTGCCATAGATATATCGGCACCGGAACTGATTTTATTATTGCAGTTTCAACAGAAAAACAAAAATTGATGAATCGTAAAATACGAATCGATTTTAACAATCACTTCAAATTTCTCAGAGAGAATGCCTGGAAATTTTCCCGTTCAGCAACTGTTTTATGATCCGATCTCTTATATTCCACAAGAATATTTGCATCACCATAATACAGGTAGGATAATAATTTTCAGAATACAACAGCTTAAGGTTGTTGTTCTGCCTGCATCCGAATTACTGGAATTTTCTGCGATTTAATGGAGACTTCATTTTGACTGTTTCAAGCACTGATTTTCCGATCGGCTTTGAAGATTTTGAGGAACTGAGAAATCAGGGAAAGATTTAC
>CADBNP010000084.1 GCA_902796095.1 uncultured Aeromonadales bacterium
CCGATTTTCCCGGCGGCATCGGCACCTGTTGTAGTGGTTGTAGTCACCAGGATCCTGAAATCCGGATTTTTTTCATGAAACTCCCGGATAAGACGGGCGGCGGCGACAGTCTCACCCACGCTGACGGTATGAAACCAGATGACTTTTCTCCCGTCATCCGGAAGTCCCGTCAGTGGGAAAAACAGCTCAAGTATTCTTCTGCCGTATCCCCTTTTCCCTTTTTTCGGAATGCACAGCATTATAAAAATCACGGGAAAAAGAAGATATCCGAGAAGTGAGTAAAGGAAACGAAGCACGCTACTCTCCCACTGCTGTCAGAAGAATATCAAGCTCGCGGATCACCATTTCAGGAGTGATTTCCTTCAGACACCTGGTATGCTGCAGAGGACAGGTGCGTTTGAAGCACGGACGGCAGTCCAGATCCTTTAAAAACAGTGCCTTTGCCTTCTTTGAAAGCGGAGGCGTATAGTTCGTGGTGGAGGAGCCGTAGACTGCCACCACCGGAACACCTGCCGCCGCGGAAACATGCATCAGTCCTGAATCGTTGGTAATCACTCCCCTGCAGCCGGAAAGCAGATCCACCACCTCGGGCAGAGTTGTTTTTCCTGCAAGGATATGGCAGTACCTTTTAAACTTCTCATCGATAAAGCCAAGGATTTCCTCGGCAAGGGGCAGATCCTTCGGACCGCCGAAGATGTGCACGCTGCCGCCTCTTTCAATCCAGGACGCCGCCGCCTTTGCAAAATAGGATGTGGGCCAGCGCTTGGCCGGTCCATACTCCGCTCCGGGACAGAGTCCGAGAACATTGTCGGAAAGCGGCAGATGAAACTTCTCCAGAATAGCCGGAATGTTCTCTCGCCTCACTTCTAGAGCCGGATACGGAAAAATCCTTACCGTGTCATTTGTAAATACGTCAGGATCGAAGGCCAGAGCATTGTACTGCTCCACAAGAAGAGGAAGAGGTCTTTTATCCCGGTATCTCTGATTCAGAAGGACATATCTCTGCTCTCCCAGCCATCCTCTTCTCACAGGTATGCGGGCGAAAAAGGGGATCATTGCTGATTTTATGGAATGAGGCAGCACAAGAGCCAGATCGAAATTTTTTGCTCTCAGCTCTGAAGCTGTCTTCAAGCGATCCATGATCCGAATCTGTCCGTGACCGAAGGGGTTCGGCACCGTCTCGTCAATCTGCGGCATTCTCTCCAGCAGAGAAAGACACCAGGACGGAGCAAAAACAGTGATCCTTGCTCCCGGATACATTTCCTTAAGACGGATCAGCAGACTCTGGGCCATTACCATGTCCCCGATCCAAGATGGTGCCACAACCAGTATATTCGAGTAGTTACGCTCTGCCATAAATTGTTCCCGCATCGTCCGGAAGCTGTTTCCGCCCGCTTCCTTTATTTACATACAAACACCCTGATTCATGGTATATTACCACAAGACAGGAGTGTGAAATGATCCCCATAATAAAAATCAACGATTATACGGTGGCAAAACTTTTCAAGGATCGCCTTAACCAGAAGCTT
Source organism: uncultured Aeromonadales bacterium (assembly GCA_902796095.1). Classification (GTDB taxonomy): domain Bacteria; phylum Pseudomonadota; class Gammaproteobacteria; order Enterobacterales; family Succinivibrionaceae; genus UBA2804. The sequence goes on from CADBNP010000084.1 coordinate 1,530, forward strand.
CGAAACCCGGTGGAAATGGAATCTGAGGCTGACGGCTACACAATATTTATTGACGAAAATGAGCTGGAAACGGCCAGGGACATTGTGCTCCAGGTGACAACCGAGCTCAGGGAGAATGAACGCAGGGCCAGGGAAAGAAATATTGATGAATGGGCTGACAACGGCTCCGGCATCATAAAGCCGGACTTCAGAAAAAGAACCAGGAGCGGTCAGGACGGGCTGCTTTCCCAGATCAGAGGTGCCGCCGGTCCTTTCACTCTTGCAGTTGCCATGCTGATGTCGGTCGTCTATGCGGCACAGCTGGTTGCACCCGAATATACGGAATCACTGCTGATGGCTGCCGGATTTGTCCCGTCCCAGCCTGAAACATGGTACAGACTTGTTACACCGGTGCTTATGCACTTCGGGATCATGCACTTTATGTTTAACCTGGTGCTCTGGATCTGGGCCGGCGGCATGATTGAAAAGGGACTGGGAGCTCCGACCCTGGCGGTTCTTTTTTTTCTCGGCGCCCTTATTCCCGATTTCGCCCAGCTTCATTTCAGCGGAGCTTTTTTCGGCGGTCTGTCCGGAATTATCTACGCTCTGATCTGCTTCTGCTGGATCACAGCCTTCATGAAGCCTGAACAGTACGCATCGACCACTCTGCCGCCCGGTCTTATGGCATTTTCCGTTATATTTGCCGTCATCGGTCTTTTTGACATTATCCCGGGTACAAGCATGGCCAATACAGTTCATTTCTCCGGCATCGCCATCGGACTGCTGTTCGGTCTGTATCACGCAAGCTTTCTTGCAAAGCCGCAGAAAGGCTGAAAAGCATAAAGAAACGAATCACATTGTTTTTTTTGCAATACTATCGCATAATTATGCAGATTGTAAAATTTCACCGCGGGCTGTACATTCATGACGCAAGTCCGCATAAGATTTGGAAAACTACAGGAGGATGATCCGGCGTTCACTGTATGGGCGTAAGGATCCTGTACTCATATGACTCCAGCAGTAAGAGCACTGAAGGCTCAGAAAATCCCTCACTCCATATATACCTACGAATGCGGTGTCACCCAGGATTTCGGGCATCACATGGCACAGGTTATGGGCAGAGACGAAAGCACTGTATACAAGACACTGATCTTTCACAGTGACAAAAGCTTCGTCACCGCCGTTATTCCCGTCAACTGCACCCTGAATCTGAAGCAGGCGGCAAAACTGGCGGGACTGAAAAAGGCCGAAATGGCAAAGCCGGAGGATGCGGAGAGGATCACCGGCTATGTGGTGGGAGGCATAAGTCCCTTCGGCCAGAAGAAAAGACTGCCGGTCCTCATCGATGAGGAGGCTCTGAAACATGATGAAATACTTGTAAGCGGTGGAAAGCGAGGACTGTCCGTCGGCATAAAGCCTCAGGATCTCATTGATTTTCTGTCAGCCAGAGTTGGCAAAATTACCGATGCCGAATAGGAATTCCGGCAAACGAAAGGAAACTTTTTATTATGAGTGAATGCAAAGCTGTCTTCCCGGGATCCTTTGATCCTCTCACATTCGGCCACATTGACATTATCAGACGCGCAGCATCTCTGTTCGAGCATCTTATAGTTGCCGTGGCGGCAAGCCCGAGCAAGCATCCGATGCTGTCGCTTGACGTACGCACATCTCTTGCCACAAATGTGCTGAAGGATATAAAAAACGTGTCGGTTGTCAGTTTTGACAACCTCATGATTGATTTTCTGAGGGAAGAAGGTGCTCATGTACTGATCAGAGGTCTGAGATCTACAGCTGATTTCCAGTACGA
>CADBNP010000085.1 GCA_902796095.1 uncultured Aeromonadales bacterium
ACCGGAAACAGAGATATAAAAACCGCGATCCAGCACCCTTCTGGCATTTTCAAGACTGTCTGCATAACAGTGAAAAATACCTGTAAGCTTCTGATCCGGATCACTGGAGGACAGAACGCTCCAGGTATCTTCTGCCGCTTCCCTGGAATGTATTACAATTGGCTTCTTAAGTTTCAGGGCATACTCCAGCTGTTTTGAAAAAACCTGCTTCTGGATTTCGGCACTGTCGGATTCATAATGGTAATCAAGACCTATTTCACCAATCCCGATAACCTTTTCACGGGCTGCATAGCGAAGAAACATTTCTTCACTTCGGGGTTCACTGATATTAAGCGGATGAACGCCCACCGTGGCATAAACATTGTCAAAATCCTGTATTTTTTCATACATTGAAGGAAAGGACGGCAGATCTGTACATACGCACAGCATATGTGTAACACCTGCACATGCTGCATTATTAAGCGCATCCCGGACCGAAATTTCTTTTCCCCCGAATTTCATATCTCCAAGATGACAGTGTGAGTCTACTAAAAACATTTATTTAATTATCCCTTTATCAATTCATTAAAGAAGGCAGAGAGTTCCACAGCCGCATAAGAATTAGTCATGCTTTTCTCTCTCTGAACCATGCCTGTAAGTCTGTTGATGCTTCGATCAAGGCATTCGACTGATATATGTTCAAAAAAGGCAAGCATCGCTGCATTCTTAAGAATAAGATTACTGCTGAAAGAGCCTGTTACCCTGTAACGCAGAATATCTGCAAGAATGTAATATATCCAGAAATAAACGTCTGCAATCTGAAGTTTATAATTTGGCTTTTTTGCTGATTTTTCAGGAACAGGATTTTCACTTCGCTGAGCTTCGTCAGTCTGAATTTTTACAGATATTTCTGTCATAAGATCCACAAGCTGGGAAACTCGGGCCGGCTCCTGCATTATCTGGGCAAAGGCAAGAGTAAGCCTGTTAAACAGTTCGTCATATCCGTTGTTTATGAACCTTACAGTATCCACCGGTGACTGGTGATTAATCCTGTAGATTTCCTCGGTAACCGAAACGTGTCTTCCTGAAAGCTGACCGTAAATCCATTCCTTTACATTCCTGAAGGGAGGGCAAGGGATCCTGAAGGATACACACCTGCTTCGGATGGTGGGAAGAAGTGCATTCACACTGTCGGCAGTCAGGATAAACATCGTTCTCCCCTGTGGCTCCTCCAGAACCTTGAGAAGAGCATTTGCAGCCTCAACCGTCAGCATCTCGGCATTTTCTATAATCACCGCCTTTCCCACTCCTAATTTCGGAGTAACAGAAACACTGGCGATAATATCGCGAATGGCATCAATACCGATTTTTGTTCTCGGAGGGGAACTTATATGATAATAATCCGGATGATTGCCGGAAAGACTGAGACGGCAGGAATGACAGACTCCGCAGTAGCCGGAAATGGATGTATTCTCACAAAGAAACAGTCTGCCGAGTTCAAGGGCTATTTCCTTCTTGCCGAGACCGTCACCACCATGGAGAATAACGGCATGGGGAGGTCTCCTGCCGACAAGCAGTTCTCTTAACTTCAGCCATGTATCCTTTAACCACGGGAACATAAAAATTCTTCCACCGCATGTTTAATATTCAAAGTCACATCCTCAAGAGATCTGGAAGCATCAATCACCTTTATGGTACTGTCCAGGGCGGCCTCGTTCAGATACGTATCACGAACCCTCTGAAAAAAATCTTTTTTTTCCTGCTCGAAACGATCTCTTCCTGCACCCCTGCTGTCTACCCGGCTCAGTCCTACAAGAGGATCTATATCAAGAAGAACAGTCAGATCAGGTCTGAAATCGCCGAGGACTGATCTTCTGATATTTTTAATCATCTGAATGTCCATGGATCTGCCGCCTCCCTGATACGCAACAGAGGACAGATCGTGGCGATCACCGACTACAAATGATCCCCGATCAAGAGCGGGCCTTATCACCGTGTTCACCAGCTGAACTCTGGAGGCATACATCATCAGAAGTTCAGCCTCCGGTGTAATCTTCTCACCAGGATCCAGCAGTATGCTTCTCAGTTTTTCCGCAAGGGACGTGCCTCCCGGCTCCCTGGTGAAAACAATATCTTCAACGCCATTTGATTTAAGCACCGTGCTGATTGTACTGATACAAGTGCTCTTTCCGGATCCCTCAAGACCCTCGACTACAATAAAACTTCCTGCTGTCATTTATTCAATTCCAAAACCTTTCAGCGTCTGCCGTGACGACGTCCTTTTCGTTTATTCCCTGCCGCTTTTCTCGAGCCGCTTCCTGCAATTCTGCTGGCAGCTCCATGAGTATCTGTCTGCATCTCTCGAGCATTCTCTGCAGCAGTATCTTCAGATCCGGTGACTGCGCTCTGAGTGCCGTTGTCATCTGACTCGTTAACGACCCCGGACCTCCGGGACATTCCCTGTCCGGCTGTCTGCCCCGGATCTGATGTTTCTCTGGCCGCCTGCCCTGACTGTCTCCTCCTCTCCCTCTGAAGCTTTACATATGAAGCCACCGCCCGGTTGTGCTCCGCCAGAGTTCTGCTGAACTTGTGCCCTCCTGTTCCGTCGGCAACAAAGTAAAGATAGTCCACATCAGCGGGATGAAGCACAGCTTCTATGGCTGATTTGGATGCCACGGCTATGGGAGTGGGAGGAAGTCCGTCAATTACATATGTATTATATTCATTGACATCCTGCAGATCCTTCCTGGTAATATTGCCGTCATATCGCTCCTTGATACCGTAAATTGTGGTCGGATCAGACTGAAGTTTCATGTGATTTTTCAGTCTGTTCGAGAAAACCGCGGCAACCAGCGGATATTCAGTATGCTTCGCTGTCTCCTTCTCCACAATGGAAGCAAGAATAAGGGCCTCATAAACATTTTTAAGAGGAATGTCTGATGCACGCTGATCCCATGCCTGATTCAGATATTTTTCCAGATCTGTGTATGACCGTCTGATGATATCGCTGGCCCTGTCTCCGACAGTGTACCGGTATGATTCAGCAAAAAGCAGACCTTCGGGATTTGCCGGATTCAGAAGAAAAACCTTGGAAAGATCAAAATCATCAAGATCGTAACTGACATTGGGATCCCTCTTCAGCCTTTCAACAACCTGCTCATACCTTGTGCCCTCGATCACAGGAAAATAGAATGCCAGCTCTTTTCCTTCGCAGATGATGGCCAGAGCTTCGCTCAGACTGTGAGCCTTTTCAAGAGAGTATGTCCCGGCCTTTAACGAAGAAAATTCTGGATGAAGTTTAAACCACAGACGATAATATATTCTGTCCTCGGGTTCACTTACAAGATCTTCGACCACCGACTGGGGTGTGGCACCAGGAGCAACAGTATAGATCTCATTTCCTGCTTTAAGTAAAGAATTGTCAATGGAAACGAGCTTGCCTTCTACATAAAAATAAGCTCCGGCCAATGCACCTGCTGCCAGCAGGATCAGAATAAAAAAATATTTTATAAAAGAAATCATAGAAAGACCGGTTCAACAACAGAACAATTTTACAAGATCCGCGGATAAAAAAAAGTGGGATAACAAAGATCTGAACATAAACTCTGCCAGTCTGAAACAAAAAAACGGAGACATAAGCAGATCCGGGATAACAGAAATTGCTGAAAACCAGCTGTCAGATCTTTGGGATTGATATGCTGACAGGAAAGATCAGACACAGCGGAACCGACATTATTGCGACATTTCCAGACATGATAATGAAAAAGCGTATCCCCGGGGATACGCTCTTTTAAAATTCAGGTTATTCAGATTTTAATGAAACTTTCTGAACAGTACTGATCCGTTGGTTCCGCCAAATCCGAAGGAATTTGACAGAGCATATTCAACATCAGCCTTGCGAGCTCCGTTTCTGCACAGATCCATATCAGCACATTCAGGCTCCACATTATCAACATTAATTGTAGGAGGAACCATACCGTCATGAATACACATTACGGAGAAAATAGCTTCAATGGCACCTGCCGCACCGAGCAGATGACCGGTCATGGACTTGGTTGAATTAACCATGACCTTTCCGGCATGGTCGCCAAATACTGACTTGACAGCTCTGATTTCAGCCAGATCTCCAAGATGAGTAGATGTGCCGTGAGCATTTATATACTGAACCTGATCAGGAGTAATCCCCGCATCCCTGATGGCATTCTTCATGGAAAGTGCTGCACCTGCACCGTCATCAGGAGGAGCCGTCATGTGATGTGCATCAGAACTCATACCGAATCCGGCAAACTCAGCGTATATTTTGGCACCGCGGGACTGGGCATGCTCCAGTTCCTCAAGAACCAGAATACCGGCACCGTCTCCCAGAACGAAACCGTCACGATCAACATCCCACGGACGGCTGGCCTTCTCCGGTTCGTCATTTCTTGTGGAAAGAGCCTTGAGAGCACAGAATCCGCCTATTCCCATAGGAACAGAAGCCTTCTCGGTTCCACCGCAGACCATGACATCGGCATCTCCGTTCTGGATCATGCGGGCAGCAAGACCGATGGAATGAGTACCTGTTGAGCAGGCAGTTGCACATGCAATGCTCGGACCGCGAAGATTATTCATAATCGATACGTGACCGGCAGCCATGTTGATAATGGAAGCAGGAATGAAGAAAGGAGAAATCTTGCGACATCCTCCCTTGAAGCAAGCCTCATGATTAATCCCAATAGTTCCAAGTCCGCCGATGCCGGCACCTATGGAAGTTCCGCAGCGTTCCGCCTCTTCACCCTCCGGATGCAGATTGGCATCATTGAGTGCCTGATTTGCCGCTGCCACAGCATACTGAATGAACGTATCCATTTTGCGGGCATCCTTGTTGCTGATGCCGTAAGCAGAAGGATCGAAATTTTTAACGAGACCTGCAATCTTGCTTGAAAAATCTGTAGTGTCATAATCAGTAATCGGGACGATACCGCTCACACCAGCAAGGATGTTCCTCCAGGATTCTTCAAGGTTAAGACCTACAGGGCAAAGAATACCTATACCGGTAACTACAACTCTGCGCTTGGACAAAGTACCCTCCATAAAAGTCTACTTTTAAGAATGTTGTCCGATTATTCTGTTTTACAACAATCAGACTCTCAAAAAACAGGCTTAAGCCCTAAACAAACAGAGCGACACAAAGCCGCCCTGAAAAAATCATTGAATTCTAGAGAAGCTTATCTTACTTCTTATGACTCTGAATGTAGTCAACAGCAGCCTTAACAGTAGTAATTTTCTCTGCATCCTCGTCAGGAATGTCGATTTCGAATTCTTCCTCAAGACGCATAATAAGTTCTACAGCATCAAGAGAATCTGCACCTAAATCATCAACAAATGAAGAATCCAGTGTAATGCCATCCGAATCACGATCAAGATGTTCAGCCACAATAGATTTTACTTGTTCAACGATATCACTCATGATTTAACTTCCTTAAAATAGCACTATTGCCAAAAATACAATCCCAACGGGGTTATTGATACCTCAATTATATATTGATACAGCTTATATTTATAGTCATTTTTTCTGAAAATGATATATTACATAAGCATTTTGTGAGGGAAAACGCACCGACAGCGGCAGGAAAAATGCCAAAACACGCACACTCCCGCCACATACCGTATTTATCCAATCTTAATCCATCAGCATACCGCCGTTAACGTTAATAGTTTCGCCGGTAATGTAACCTGAAGCATCATCCGCAAGAAACAGAACCGCTGCTGCGATATCTTCGGGAGAACCGAGTCTGCCGGCCGGCACGGTGGAAAGAATGCTTGTCTTTACATCCTCGGAAAGAGCGTCTGTCATGTCAGTTGCAATAAATCCAGGTGCTACGGCATTTACCGTAACGCCTCTTGAAGCAACCTCGCGGGCCAGAGATCTGGTGAATCCGATAATACCTGCCTTTGAAGCACTGTAGTTCGTCTGACCGGGATTGCCTGCCTTGCCTACCACTGAACTTATGGAAATAATTCTTCCAAATTTCTTCTTCATCATGGTACGGACAACTGCCTTGGAAAGACGGTATACGGAGGTAAGATTGGTCGCAATTACGGCATCCCACTCCTCATCTTTCATACGCATGAACAGATTATCCTTTGTGATACCGGCATTGTTTACCAGAATATCGATATCTCCGAATTTTTCCTTAACAGCCGCTATCACCGCATCAACGGAGGTCTGATCCGTAACATTCAGAACAAGGCCGGTTCCGGCTTCGCCGAGATATTCGCTGATGGCATCAGCACCCTTCTGAGAGGTTGCAGTTCCCGCCACCCTGGCGCCCTTTGCCGCAAAAGCCTGGGCTATCGCCTTTCCGATACCGCGGCTTGCTCCAGTTACAAGCACTATCTTATTTTCAAAACTCATATTCTTTTCTCAACCGATTAATTCCTGAATTGTTGCCGGGGTGTTCACACTTACACCCTCAATACGCTTGTCTATACGCTTAACAGTACCGGTAAGAACTTTACCTGGTCCCATTTCCAGCTGACTTTCAACACCGACATCCGCCATGGCAACAACAATATCAGTCCATCTTACAGGGCAGTACAGCTGACGAACCAGAGCGTCCTTGATTTTTGCCGGATCCTCTTCACACTTGACATCCACATTGTTGAACACCGGAATAACAGGTGTTGAAATTTCAACTGATTCAAGAACCTCGGCCAGTTTTTCAGAAGCCGGCTTCATCAGAATACAGTGGGAAGGAACGGATACAGAGAGAGGAACAATCTTCTTTGCTCCCTTTTCCTTGAGAAGTACGGATGCTCTTTCCACAGCCTCTTTATGACCCGCAATAACAACCTGACCGATGGCATTGTAGTTTACAGGGGAAACAACCTGATCCCCGGCAACCTCTCTGCAACATGCCTCGACAACTTCGTTCTCAAGTCCGAGAACAGCGGCCATGGCTCCGACTCCGGAAGGTACGGCCTCCTGCATCAGACGTCCTCTTGTCTCCACCAGTTTCAGACCGTCACGGAAAGTCATTGCACCGGAACAAACCAGGGCTGAATACTCGCCAAGCGAGTGACCTGCCATATACGAAGGCATCTGACCGTTGAGGAATGTCCACACTCTCCATACAGCAAAGGACGCAGTCAGAAGAGCCGGCTGAGTACGGCTGGTCATATTAAGTTCTTCTTCCGGACCCTCGTTGATAAGTTTGGCCATGTCATAGCCAAGGGTATCGCTGGCCTCCTGATAAATATCGGAAACCAGAGGATACGCATTATTAAGATCGGAAAGCATTCCCACACTCTGAGAACCCTGACCAGGGAACACAACAGAAAAACAAGACATTTTAAATTCTCCTGAAAATAAACCGTTGACCGGAAATCCGGCAGAACAAAATAAAAACTAGTAACGTATCAGAGCCGAGCCCCAGGTGAAACCTCCGCCGAAAGCCTCAAGAAGTATCAGCTGCCCTCTCCTGATGCGTCCTGAACGGATACCCTCATCAAGGGCAAGCGGTACCGATGCTGCGGAGGTATTGCCGTGCCGATCAAGAGTTACAATGACCTGATCCATGCTGAGACCGAGTTTATCCGCTGTGGCCTTGATTATTCTGAGATTCGCCTGATGAGGAACAAGCCAGTCAAGCTGAGATTTGTCAATACCGGCCAGCTCCAGTGTATCTGTAACAAGATGACTGAGGGTATTCACAGCAACCTTGAACACCTCGTTGCCCTTCATATAGAGATATCTGTTCTCCTGAGCAGGATTCTGCGTATCAATATACGGCAGTGTAAGAAGATCGCCATAACTGCCGTCAGAATGAAGATGAGACAGGATAATTCCCTCCTCCTCGGAGGCTCCGATAACCGCAGCACCGGCACCGTCACCGAAAAGGACAATCGTAGTGCGGTCCGTCTGATCACATGCATTGGAAATAATATCCGAACCGATAATCAGAACCTTGCGACAGGTTCCTGCCTTAATGTACTGATTTGCAATATCCATTACATACACAAAACCGGAGCATGCAGCCGATATATCCATGGCCGGAACATTTCTGCACCCCAGATTGTGCTGAACATAGTTCGCAGTTGAAGGAAACGCATGAGACGAGGACGAAGTGCCCACAAGAATAAGATCAATCTCCTCAGGAACTACCTGAGCCGCTTCAAGAGCCTTTCTGGCGGCCTCGGTTGCCATGAAGGCAACAGTCTCTCCCTCACCGGCTATGTGTCTTTCCTTGATACCTGTACGCTTGGTGATCCATTCATCGGATGTATCCACCATTTTTTCCAGATCAGCGTTACTTCTCACTTTGACCGGAAGATAACTGCCGGTACCCAATATCTTACTATACATCCTACTGCCTGCTTTCAACTCAATAAATTCGACAAATTACGGGGAAGTCCGGCTTTTGCCTCATGCATCGCCCGTATCAGAGCATTTACAGTGGCTTTCTTGCCGGCGGAGCCGTGACTCTTTATCACTACGCCCTGCAGTCCCAGAAGATCTGCTCCGTTGTATGTGTCCGGTATCAGAGATTTCATTTTGCTCCGTATAAACAGGGCAAGCGGAAGTTTGAGCAAACTCCAGAACCCAGTCATGCTTCTTGAAGTCTTTGATTTGATAAGCCTGACAAGTCCTTCAGAAGTCTTAAGAGCCACATTTCCGGCAAATCCGTCACACACAATAACATCAGCACAACTGTTAAATAGAGAATCACCCTCAATATAACCGATAAAATCAATGAATTCCACATCTCGAAGCAATTCACTTGCTTTTTTGATACATTCGTTGCCTTTATTGTGTTCTATACCCACATTCAGCAGTGCAACCCTGGGACGTCTCTCCGTGTTCATGACAATCTGAAACTCTCTTGCACCCATGCAGGCGAACTGAAGAAGATTTTCAGGACTGCAGCTTACATTGGCTCCAAGATCAAGCATGAGAGAAAAGCCGTCATCCTTGGCATCACTCGGCACGAAAGCCGCAAGAGCTGGACGGTCGATATTCGGAATTTTATGAATAACATGACTTGCGATAGCCATCAGAGCGCCGGTATTGCCTGCACTGACGCAGCTTCCGGCGCGACCCTGACTCACCTGCTCCAGAGCTATACGCATTGAAGTTCCGTTTGAATGGCGAAGAGCATGAGCAACTGGACAGTCCGACGAAATCATGCTTTCCGAGGGTACGAATTCAACCCTCTCGTGAGAATCCAGATGACAGCGACGGAGCTCTGCCCGACACTCATCCTCAACTCCCACAAGAATAAGTTTTAGTGATTCTGAAATTAATAATGCCTGCTTGGCAGCAGGCACTGTTACGGACGGACCGTAATCTCCGCCCATGAGATCCAATGCGACTATCAGATCCCTGTCTGAAAAACTCACTTTAGTTAAGCTTCGTTATTTTCGTTAACTTCAGTTTCCTGTTCTTCAGCAACATTCTTGTTGATTACTTTCTTTCCGCGATAGTAACCGTCTGCGGTAACGCAGTGACGCATGTGAACTTCTTTTGATGACGGATCGACTGACAGAGTTGCTGCAGTCAGAGCGTCGTGTGAACGACGCATTCCGCGCTTGGAACGTGAAGTATGATTCTGTTGAACGGCCATTGCCTTCTCCTAATTGTTTTTGCTCTTAATCAAATCTCCCAGAGCCCGAAAAGGAAAATTTCCTCCCTCCTGCTCCATATCATCACCGCCCACTGTTCCAATTCTTCCGGCTGCAGGGCACTCCTCCTCCGGATGCTTGGCTATAAGCGGCAGGGACAATATCAGTTCGTCCTCAATTATATCATAGAGGTGAACCTCGCCAAAACTATTTAGTTCTGCACAGTCAAACTCATCCTCCAGTTCCAGCTGCCTGAGTAGCTTTTCATCCGGAGAGTAACGGAATTTCGCTTCCAGCGAAATGTTCATTCTTTCCAGACAACGCTGACACGTCATAACAACAGACGTTCTGGCCGTCCCTTCAAAGACATGAAGCCCGCTTAAATCCTCGTAGAAGGAGACTCGAACCTCAATATCGTTCTCTATGCTGTCAACCATATCGGCAAAACGGGAGAAATCCGCTCTGGAAATAATTCCCTCGTAATCAAGCTTTTTGGCCGCAGCTCTTATCGGATCTATTGTTACTGGTATCTTAACATTCTGCATAACGCCCGTAATGGTAGCACAAATGAGACATTAATCAATGATTATATTTTGAAAAAAACAGTCCGTTAAATCGGCCAGGGCGTAAATCCGAAAGCGAAATCAGACAGCTTCATGACAGATGCCTTCTTTTCTGGTTTCCTCTGATTCAGCCAGATAATGCTCTCCTGCACAGGCAGGCAGCAGTCTGGCAAGATGTGCCACATTTCCTACCACCGCCACCGGTTTCTCGTTAAAAAGAGTCCGGACATCGTGAACGCCGCATGTGACACCGGCCGAAGGCACTCCCGCATTCAATGCCATACGGAGATCCAGACTGGAATCGCCTACCATAAGTGCCTCATCAGGTTCCAGACCGAAGTGTTCAAGAACCATCTCCAGCATCATTGGATCCGGCTTTGATTTTGCCTGATCACCGCATACTTCAAAATCAATAAGTTCCCTCATTCCTTCAGTGGCAAACAGTCTTTCGAGGCCTCTCCGGGACTTTCCTGTTGCTATGGCAAGTCTGTAGCCGCGATTCCTTAGATCTCTCAGAGCCTCCAGTGTTCCTGGAAAATAAGGGCTCGGAGTCTCATCCTCACGTCTGGTGCACAGATGACGGTATTCATCGGTTATTACATCGATCTTATCATCTGTTTCATTTGGGAAAAGTTTTGCAATGGCTGCTCTCAGAGTTATTCCTATAATGTTCAGAACATCCTGTTCTGAAGGTACCGGCACCCCGCAGTTCTCTGCGGCCTTCTGCATGCACCATATTATGCAGCCGACGGAATCCACAAGCGTTCCGTCAACATCAAAAATCACGACTTTAATTTTGGAAAACTTTTCTCCCCCACAGGAGGAAACATCAGAATAAACAAAATCCATATCTACATCCGGCGTCAATCAAATACTGCTTAAAATTCTTTGCCCTTCGATTCACTGCTGCCTTCAGAATCATTGCCGCAGTCCCCGGAATTCCGGGCTCCAAGTCTGTCAAGAAAAGACTGAAGATGCTCATCAAGGGGTGCATCAACAGTTGTCTGTTTTCCTGTTCCAGGATCCGAAAAAACAATAGTCCTTGCATGAAGAAACATTCTTCTAAGTCCTGACCGCGCAAAGAATGAATCCATTTCCCTGTCACCGTATTTTTCATCCATAACTATCGGATGGTGCTTAAATGCACAGTGAACACGAATCTGATGTGTCCTCCCGGTACGGGGCGATGCCATTACAAGGGACGCATTTTCAAAGTCCTTTATCACCTCGAAATCAGTGCAGGACGGCTTACCGTTTCTGTCCACCCTGACAAAACGCTCTCCTGATTTAAGAACATTTTTCAGCAGCGGTTCATTCACAACAGTGACTTTTGACGGCCATCTGCCGTGTACAAGCGCCCAGTAGTGCTTGTGCATTGTTTTCAAACGAAGCTGCTCATGAAGACATCTCAGGGCACTTCTTTTCTTGGCTATCATCAGACAGCCGGAAGTATCACGATCCAGACGGTGCACCAGTTCCAGATATTTCAGATCGCCTCTTCCGCTGCGGAGAGCCTCGATGACACCGTAGTCCACCCCGCTGCCGCCGTGAACGGCGACTCCGGCCGGTTTGTTGATTACCAGCATCTCGGGTGTTTCGTAAATTACAGATTCCGCAAGTCTGCGGACTATGTCCAGGTTTTCAGAGGGCGCAATAACAGGAGCCTCCTCAATTCTGACAGGAGGAAGTCTCAGTTCATCACCGGCCGCAAGTCTGTATTCGGGCTTTATCCGCTTTCCGTTCGCTCTGACCTCTCCCCTTCTGAGGATCCTGTAAACAAAACTCTTCGGCACACCCTTAAACTGTCCCAGAAGAAAATTATCAACTCTCTGACCATCTCTCTCGCTGTCTATGACAACATGACGTACAGGATACTCAACAAGCGGCATGGAAACTCCAACAGAAAAGATCCCCGATAAAATGTTCGGGTATTATACAGTTTAATAGGACGATTGCATATACGGGACGAACAGCATGATCTTACTGTACGGTTGCTGAGTTTATCTTATGCATATCGTTTCGTAAATGCTGATCATCTGTTCAACTCAAACTTAAACTTAAACTGATCATTCATCACTGTTCGCTCTTTTAGATGCCATAGAAAACTGTATGACATTAACAGGTGCAGAAAGGCAAGATAAAAGTCAAAAAGGATGAAGATTCAAATTTCAAGTCAGGCTTAACAGTTAAAGCAAGTTCCGTTCAAAACAACACTTGATATTCACGGCAGTAAAAGCAGGTTCTGGACCGTATTTTTGATACTTGATTCTGTCTACCTGATTCTCTTCACGCCGGCACAGATTTCAGGGATTCACATAATTAGTTCTTAACTTTCTTTCTTGCTTACTTTATTTATGATAATAAGCAACAAAGTTAATAAAGGAGGACTGTATGACAGATTCTCAAAAAATATTAGAACTTGCAAAAATGAATAACGGCATTGTTACATCAGCTATGATCTCAAAAGAAGGAATTGCCAGAGCCACACTGAAATATCTTACTGATAGGGGCAGTCTCGAGAGAGTATCCCGCGGGGTTTATACACTGCCGGAAATTTTTGAAGATGAGTTTGTGAATTTACAGAACAGATTCAAACGAGGTATTTTTTCGCTTGAAACTGCTCTGTTTTTATGTGATATGACTGACAGAACTCCAATAAAATTTCATATGTTTTTTCCAGCAACATACAATCTTTCGAAACCAAAGCAGGAAGATATTATCTGCAGCGGATTACAGGAACATCTATACAGTCTCGGGATTACTGAACTTAAAACACCGGGGGGCAATACGGTCAGAGCCTACTGTATAGAACGGACTCTTTGTGATGTTCTTAGATCACGAAATCACACTGATATACAGATTATCACAGATGCGTTTAAGAGATATGCATCACTGAAAGAAAAGAACATTCCGTTACTTTCTGAATACGCTCATAAACTGCATGTAGACGAAAAACTCAGATCTTACCTAGAGGTACTACTCTGAAAAATGCAACGCAACTTAAGGCTATCATCAAAAACATAGCGAAAGAAAAGAAAATCTCCGCACTACTTGTTCTTCAAAACTATATGCTTGAGCGATTTCTTGAAAGGGTGTCTGTCTCACCATACAGTGGTAATTTCATCATAAAAGGAGGATTTCTCATTGCATCGATGGTCGGACTGGATTCACGTGCGACAATGGACATTGATGCGACCATCAAAGGATATCCTGTCAGCGAGGAAACTATCCTGAATATGATCAGAGAGATCATTAGCATTTCAGTTCATCACCGGCCGCCAGTCTATATTCTGGCTTTATCCTCTTTCTGTTCGCTCTGACCTCTCCCCTTCTGAGGATCCTGTAA
>CADBNP010000086.1 GCA_902796095.1 uncultured Aeromonadales bacterium
CCAGGGATCAAAAAAGAGCACACCGGACTAAAAGATGTCAGAACTTCAGAAAAACATATATTCCGTCTCCAATCTTGTCAGGGCGATAAAAAAGAATCTTGAAGGGGAATTCAAAGATATTACCGTAGTTGGAGAAATCACCAATTCAAAGGACAGGGATCTCCTGGAAAGAAGTGCCTACTGGTTTTTCTCAATCAAGGATGATACAGGAGACGGAGATTCCCAGATTTCCTGCTATATGAGCGGCTACTATGCGGCAAAAGCAAACTTTCTCCCCCTTAACGGCTACAAGGTAATACTGCACGGCAAAGTTTCAGTATATGAAAAAAGCGGAAGCCTCAGACTGAATGTCACATCCATGCAGTTCGCGGGAGACGGAAAGCTCAGGGAGGAGTTTCTTCGTCTGCAGAAAAAACTGCAGGAGGAAGGACTGTTCGATCCGGGTCTCAAAAGACAGATACCGTCATATCCGAATACCATCGGCATAATAACATCCGACTCTGGCATGGCCCTCGGGGATATAATCCGACAGATTGTATCATCCCGCTTCGGCGGCAGGATCATCCTCTACCCGGCAATTGTACAGGGCATATCTGCACCGGAAAGTCTGATTTCTCAGCTCAGAAGAGCCAACAGCGACGGTGTATGCGATGTTCTTATAATCGGCCGTGGAGGCGGAAGTTACGAAGAGCTTTTCTGCTTCAATGATGAAAGACTTGTCCGCGAGGTGAGAAACTCAGTAATACCGGTTATCTCAGCCGTCGGTCATACTGAGGATCACTGTCTCTGCGATGATGCTGCGGACTATTTTTGCCAGACACCGACTGCAGCCGGAGCATATGTGGTTGATGTATACAGAAGTCTCTGTTCCAGACTTCCTGAAATTCAGGACTGGCTGACAGACTACATTTTCAGAAAAGTTGAACAGCTGAGAACATTGACAGATCGCTGTGAACTGCAGCTCCAGAAAAAAAATCCGGAAAACACCATTGATGCCTGCCGAAGCATTCTTAATGATTTTCAGCACAGACTTGCAACCTCCGTCCGGAACACCGTCACAGCAGGCACCGGACAGTTGAACAGTCTTACGGTAAACCTCCACAGAGTCTCCCCTCTGCAGCGAATTGCCGTCGGAAGAGAAAATCTTCTGTCTGCTGAAAAAACAGCAAAACTTCACGTCGAAAACAGGCTGAAAAATCTCACCGCCGAACTGGACAGAATCGAAAATTCACTGCTCAGAAGCACCCCTGATATTCTTAAAAAGCAAAAAGATCTTGAATTTATGGAGGAAAAGCTTCATGGCGCGGCTGAGTCATTTCTGAACAGAGCGGGAAGCAGGATCGATGCCCTGGCTGTAAAGCTCAGTGCCATGAATCCACTGCTCAGCTCCAGATTTGCACGGAGCATAACCACATCTGCCGACGGCAGACCGTTAAGTTCAGCCTCATCCGTTAATGTGGGAGATACAATTACCACCGTGCTGACTGACAGAAGCAGAATCATTTCAAAGGTTCTGGAGATCCGATCCGGTGAAAATCAGCACCGAAACGGTTTGTAAATAATCAAAAACTAAAAATAGGAATTGCATATATGTCTATCTGGGAATTTATCAAAACGGCATTCAGGTTCTGCAGAAACTGCCTGTGCTGGTATGTAAGGATCATAATCGGTCTTTCGGTATTTTTCTTTTCATTCTGCTTTATACTGTTCATCGTCGCCATAACTGTGGGAATGATGTCCGGTGATTCCCAGACTTCAGATAGCGAAGACAAAATCGTAAAAATAGCACCGAACGGCATCGTTACAGATCACCGCATCACAGATCGGAATGCAGAAATACTTTATGAAATAGGCGATCTGAAGCTTCCTTTTGCCTATACGGATGAAATTCTGGCAGCATTAAAATACTCGGCTGAAGATCCGAAGGTAAAGGCCGTAATTCTGGATCTTTCCGGTCTTGACTACATAGATTACGGTGCAGCCATGATGCTGGGTAAAGCCATCAGCAACTTTAAAGAAAAGAGCAATAAAAAGATTCATGTCTACTCCACCTCTTATGGCCAGCATGACTACCTTCTTGCCAGTTACGGATCTGACATAACACTGAATCCGGTTGGTGAAGTTTCCATTACCGGCTTGACGCTGTCCTCAACCTACTACAAGGAATTTCTGGACAAGTGGAAGGTTGAACCCTATGTTTTCAAATGCGGAAAATATAAGTCAGCCGTTGAGCCTTTTATCCGCAGCGACATGTCAGATGATACCAGGGAAAGCTATGACGCTCTTATCAGCAGCATGTGGGGAGATATTTCAAGGCAGATCGGTAAAAACCGAAAACTTGATGACAAAACAATTCTGAGAACATCAGATGACGAGCTGAAGGGGCTCAGCGAGGTTAAATTCGACGGAGCCTTGTATGCAAAGAAAAGAGGCTTTGTGGACAACATCCTCACCCTTGAGCTTTTCCTTGATGACATAAACAGCAAATACAAAGGCTCTGCGGAGAAGATCCCGGTCATCAGCTACAAGAACTATCTTTATGATCTTGTAGCATCACGCTCCGATGTGCGCAATGTTCTGGATCTGTACTCCACCGGCAAAGACAAGAAGCAGACCGTCAAGGTCATCTACCTGTCAGGCGAGGTTACTTCGGTATCTCAGGATACCTACTACATCTCCTACGGCAATTACGCAAAAATGATAAGGGATACGGCAAAGGATCCCAATGTAAAGGCCGTTGTGCTGAGAATCAACACACCTGGCGGCTCCGTTGTAGACGGCGTTCAGCTTACTGAAGCCTTCAAATATCTTAAAAACCAGGGCAAGCCTGTGGTTGTATCCATGGGTTCACTGACTGCTTCCGCCGGATACTATATGTCAGCAAATGCCAGCTACATTTACGCTGAACCTACCACTCTAACCGGTTCCATCGGCGTGTTCGGAATCATTCCGTCCATCAGTGATACGGCAAAGGATTTCGGCTTCACCTTCGACATGGCTACAAATAATCCTGAGCACTTTGTCAGTATCCTTCAGAAAATGAGTTCAAATGAGAAAGCAATCATACAGGGCAGTATTGACGATGCGTACTCAAAATTCCTGACAAACGTAGCAACAGGACGCAGTCTTCCTATGACCACTGTTGCTGAAATAGCACAGGGAAGAGTATGGTCGGGAACAGATGCAAAGACATTGAAGCTCGTTGATGAAATAGGATACCTTGACGACGCCATCAGCAAAGCTGCATCTCTGGCAAAAATTGACAAAGGCTATAAGGTTGTCATGGAATACTCAGGCAGGGAAGGAGCAGGATTCCTGAGTCAGTTGTTGTCTCATGCCTCTGCCTATGTAACCATTCCTCAGTTCATGATCCCTGATGAAATCAGAGAAATCGGAAAATTCATGCTGCCTCAGAGCTCAAGAGTTCCTGCCAGCAGCAAGGCGAAGATTTACTCCTATACGACTGTACGTCTGGACTGATTTTTAAGTTGCATTAAAACAGAAAAACAGGGGGTGATCCTCTGTTTTTTTTCTGTCAGAGAAAAAAATCGTCACGAACAGAAAAAGCTCTTAAAACAGCCAGAATACCGGAACAAAGCTTGACTAGTCACAGGAAAATCGAGGTACCATACCATGTCAGCCATCGTACAAGTCCCTCACAGAGCAGGGAAAATCAAAATGACAAAGCCAGAAACCAAAGGGTCCGAATCAGCGTTATGCAGCGATAAAAGGAAAAATGCAGAAATTCAATATGCGAACAGATCACGAACATGATCTTAAGACGATGAAACCGAAATCTTCAGATTGCAGGAGACTATATACCCCTGCACACCGTATTACCCGGGAAGTTACCAGCGGTTCTTTGTTCCGGCCCTTCCGGTGTAAGGGTTTACATTACCTCTGACAGACCAGTTGTTGTTATGGTAGCCGTCCCTCCCTGAGCGGTAATGCGGAGCAACATATGTTCCGTTACTGCGGTGATATCCGCTGACATGAGACGGAGAATGATATCCTCTGCCGTTTCTGGCGCCGGCGGAAGGAGAAAAACACATAAGTGTAACGGCAACAAGAGAAATCAGCAAAGAAGCTGCAGTTTTTTTCATACTAAACTCGAACTCAGAATCAGCGCATTCTCCCAAAAGGTCCGGTAAAAACCGAACCTCTGGTCTGTAAGGGATCAAACGGATCTTAAAGACCCAGAACCTCCTTCATGGAATGAATTCTTTTTTCCGGATGGCGTCTTAGCCATAATGCAGCTCTTACCGCACCGGAAGCGAAGGTCATACGGCTTGATGCCTTGTGCGTAATTTCAACACGCTCACCAATATCAGCAAACATAGCTGTATGCTCACCCACTATATCCCCTGCTCTAATCGCGGAGAATCCGATGGTTCCCGGTTTTCTTTCACCTGTGATACCGTCACGGCCTCTGACTGAAATATCATTGAGATCCTTTCCTAAAACATCGGCAATGGCCTTTCCCATACTGAGAGCAGTTCCAGACGGAGCATCTACCTTGTGGCGGTGATGAGCCTCAATGATTTCAATATCGGCGTAACTGCCCATAACCTTTGTCGCCTGGGCGAGAAGATTGAACACCAGATTGACGCCCACACTGAAATTTGAAGCAAACACCATAGGAACAGATTTGGCGAAATCATCAATCTGACTGAGCTGTTCCTTTGAAAAACCTGTGGTACCGAGAACAAAAAGCTTTCCATTCTCAGCAGCTATTTTAAGATGTTCCAGTGACGGTTCCGGACGTGTAAAATCAATTATAAGATCAAAGTCATCTGCTACTGCAGCAAGATTATCCACAACAGTAACACCGTTTTTTCCAATTCCGGCAACTTCACCGGCATCGGCACCTATCAGGGAAGATCCCTTATATTCACTGGCTGCAGTAAGTTCACATTCGCCGCTCTGGGCAACGGCACTGATAAGACATTTACCCATCCTGCCGGCACAACCGGCAACTGCTATTCTTAATTTTTCGTACATTTACTGTTCCTTACTTTTCATCATGATCTCAAGAAGTTCAACCTCAAACACCAGGGTTGACTCAGGAGGAATTCCGCTGACTCCGCTGGAGCCATAGGCAAGATCCGCAGGAATGACAAAACGGTATTTACTGCCTACCGGCATAAGCTGAAGTCCTTCAATCCATCCCGGGATAACTCCATTAACCGGAAACTCAACGCCCCTGTCATTATTCTCAGTTGAATCAAAAACCTCACCGGTTACAAATGTACCCTTGTATTTTACTCTTACAATATCCTTCGGACCCGGACGATCGCCGTCAGCCTGCTTCAGGATTTCATACTGTAATCCAGATTCAGTTACGGTTACGCCAGGCTTTTCCCGGTTGGCTGCTAGATATTTCTCTCCATCCTCCTTAAACCTGGCGGACATCTCCTTCTGCTTTCTGCTCATTATTTCATTAAATTCGGTAAAGGCATCATTGAGATCCTTCGGTGAAACCGCCAGGTTGAGTCCTTTTATACCGTCGGTAAAGCCCGCAATGATGGCGTCCTCAGAAAAGCCCTCGAATTTCTGAGAGTGAAATTCCTGAGCAACACGTCTGCCAAGACCATAACAGACCTTTTCCTGTAGAGTTTTAAATTCCATTTTTTAATCCAATATTTTTTTCATTTCAAGTAAAAAAATCGTTTTACAGCCGAGATTATAAGGTTCGCTTTTTCCTGTAAACTCATATCCATATTTACGGTAAAAAGCAGTGGCTCTGGAATTTTCTCTGATCACTTCCAGCGTTATAACCGGCTTCTGCAAATCATGAGCTTCGACACCGGACTTCATATTTTTTTCGGAAGCTATCTTTCTGACCACTCTCTCCACTGAACTTACAAGGCGACCTCCAATGCCTCTGCCCCAGTATTCAGGAAGCACATAGAGTCCGTTAATGGCAAATGACAAACCGTCGGAAAATTTGCACAGATTAAAATAACCGACTGTAATACTGTCTATTTCACCAACTGCAATAACCGCCTGC
>CADBNP010000087.1 GCA_902796095.1 uncultured Aeromonadales bacterium
AGTTTGCTAGAGCCCAACTTATAAGAGCGTTGCCATCAAATCTGAAGCAGAATCTGAAGGAGGCTGCAGATGGTCAGCAGGCTCTGGAACTTATAAAGAGTGGTTTTGGCGAACTGATGTTTTTGGATCTGAATATGCCGAATATGGATGGCTATCAGGTTTTAGAGGAGATAAAAAAGAATCAGTATGATGTGCTGGTTATAGTTATTACCGGTGACATCCAGAGTACTGCTGAGAAAAGAATCATGTCACTTGGTGCACTGGCATATCTTAAAAAACCGCTTGATGTGAATCTTTTGTTTCAGGTTCTTGATAAATACGGACTGGCCGAAATTGTGGCAGAAAACTCTGAAGACAACGATGTCAGGGGTGACTGGGGTAATGGCATAACGTACATGGATAAACTCCAGGAAGTAATGAATATTGCCACCGGACAGGCTACCAAGCAGATTGCTGATATGCTGAATATATTTATTTCTCTGCCTATACCTAAAGTGTCATACATGACCGGTAAGGAAATATATGACTGTCTTCACAGGCTTGCTGTTGAATCTGAGGATATTCTGATTAGTACCGGTTTTGTCGGCTCAAATATGAATGGTGAAATCCTTATTGCATTCTCAAAGGAGTGCGTAGACAATCTGTTGGCAATGATTATTGGAGAAGTAGTTACAGACACCAATCGCAAAGCATCAATAATTGATTTGAGTAATCTTATTCTTTCAACACTGATGAATGGACTTGGTGAATTTCTGGGTGCCCAGTTTACAAGATCTCATCCGTCTGTTGTCAGATTGAATGATTCTGTACAGTTGCTTTCACAGAATCTTATGAGTGAAAAAATTCTTAATGTGAAGATGATATATTCAATTCCCAAAAAGAATATAGAATGTGTCCTTTATCTGTTATTTACTAAGGATGCTTTACCTTCTCTAACTGAAAGGTTAAGTTATATTTGATTAACTTCGAGGAGTATTAGAATATGTCAGCGAATACGTTGGAAATTGGAGAATTCCACTGGCTATTTGATGTTCTGCAGTCATTGGAAGTTGGTCTTATTGTTCTTGATATGGATTTTAACGTTCAGGTGTGGAACGGATTCATGGAAAATCACAGCGGGATTAACGGTGCTTCTATTCATGGTAAGCCGATGTTTGATTTTTTCAACAATCTGCCGCGAGACTGGCTTGAACAGAAAATAGGGGATGCAATAGCACTAAAAACAGCTGTGTTTAGCACTTGGGAGCAGAGAGAATTTCTGTTCAGTTTTAAAGCCACAAGGCCTTTTACCGGCATGAGCGAGTACATGTACCAGAATATTACAATAATGCCGCTCAAGTCTGTGCATGGCGGTATTTCCCATATTTGCATTATTATCTATGACGTAACTGAGAGTGCAACAAATCAGCTTGGACTGTACAAAGCTAATGAACAACTGAGACAACTTTCCATTACTGACGGTTTGACCAAATTGTATAACCGTGCTTACTGGCAGGAGTGTCTGTTCCAGGAATACAACAGGTTTAAACGCAAACCGATTGATGTAACGCTGATGATGCTGGACATTGATTTCTTTAAAAAGGTCAATGATACCTATGGACATCCGGCCGGTGATGCTGTTTTAAGAAAACTTTCAGAAACACTTAAGAGTCATCTGAGATCTACTGATGTGGCAGGCAGATATGGTGGTGAAGAATTTGCCATTATTCTCCTTGATTCTGATATTCTGAAATCGATTACTGT
Source organism: uncultured Aeromonadales bacterium (assembly GCA_902796095.1). Taxonomy (GTDB): domain Bacteria; phylum Pseudomonadota; class Gammaproteobacteria; order Enterobacterales; family Succinivibrionaceae; genus UBA2804. The sequence continues at coordinate 1,744 of CADBNP010000087.1, forward strand.
TGCTGAACGTCTCAGAAAGACGGTTGAAGGAATAGTGATCCATTATGAAGATAAAGTGATAAGGTTTACCGTAAGTATTGGATTGTGTCAGCTCGAACCGGGAATTCCATCAGAAAAGGAATGGCTGGTAAATACTGATAATTGTCTTTACTACTCAAAGAAGAACGGTCGTAACCAGGTTACCGCATTTGGTGTAACAGATATGAAGCTGTGAAGATTTGAGCAGGTTTGAAAGCGAAGCAGTTCCATTTTTTTTCTGACAGATTGAGATCCTGTCCAGGGTCTACGCATGAATATAAACTAACCAATCTGTTCAAATAGTAACCGTGCTATTGTTTGATGCACCCTTAGGGTAATAGCACTTCTGTGAAGATGAATAAAAAAAAAAAAGTGAGCTGCAGCTCGAAATTTAAAACAAAAAAGTAACAAAGGGATCAAGGAATTGAATTTTTGATTGTTAATTGCATTGAAAACTGATCAAATACTGAT
>CADBNP010000088.1 GCA_902796095.1 uncultured Aeromonadales bacterium
ACATCAGACTGATTATCCTGAAAAACAGTTCTTATAAAGGATGTTTTATCTAAATAATAGCAGTTGCTTTCGATAAGTTCATGAAACAGTTCAGCTCCGACACGTACTGGTTTCAACATACTACTCCACTCCAGTCAGTTGGGTATATGACACTTAAAATTCGATGGTTCTGTTGCCAACAAAATCGAAGGTACAGAAAATCAGAGTCTCTTTCTTTTTCAGCACAATTTCACTTTGTTATAGATTTTTTCTGGCATGAAGAACTCTCCTCGAAATGTTATTTGACGGTTTCTTCAGACTCAGTTGTATTTTTTTCTTTTGAGTTGATTATTTCTGCTATCTTGCTGTCTGACATACCCTGCAGTTTCAGGAAATTTATCATTGATTCCACCTGAGCCTTAGCTTCGTCCCGTTCCTGTTCGGCTTTATCCCGTTCCTGCTCGGCTTTGTCACATTTTTTTTCAGCAATGATTCTCATTTGTGATTCGCGGTTTCGTGCCCCTTCCAGTGTTCTGTAGATACTTATGTTATCCCAGAATCTGTCGTATGTTCTCATCTGCTCTTCTGTATACGATGACGTTTCGAGAATACTGAGAGCCTGGTTTATTTCCGTATTTTCCAGCAGTTCCGCCGGTGCCTCACTGATTTGAGAGTTGATTTCTGTCAGATATCGAAGCCACAGAACCTGCATTTTTTTCTCACTTATAGTTTCAGGTCTGAACTTCGGCAGCTCTATGAATACCAGCTGCAGTCCGTCGATTATTTCATTGGTATTCTTTTCATGAACCAGTCTGTAGTGATGATAATATCCGTCCACATCCAGTTTCATGTTGGAATTTATAAAATTGAGTGAATATACCGGTTGCAAATCATTGTAGTCCTGACCTGTCACACTCTGTGCCACATATGCCTTTGCCGAATTGAACAGAACACGTTTTCTAAATTCCTCTGACCAGGTCATCTGCATTTCAACCAGAAATTCTCTGCCTCTTTTATCCCTGCAGCAGACATCAACAATAGAATCCTTTTCAATTTCCGATCTTCTTGGAATCTTTTCAGCAGGCCAGTACTCAATGTATTCAATCAGCTGATCCTCCTCGAGGGGAAGAAGAGCATTAAGCAGACTGATTAAAAGGTTTTTATGTTCGGCAAAAACTTTTTTAAAGGTAAGATCAGCCTTTGGATCAAGATACTTTGACATAAATTTACCCCGCTAAACAAAGTTTCAAAAAATTTTAATCATGTGTTAATTATAGAGATAATTATTAATATACACAACTATTTATTTACAACAAACAAAAACAATAGATACAATCATAACAATTAAGATATACATAACATTACTATATGTTATCTGCATATAAACATAATAAAACAGTTACTACACAAATCTCAATTTTAATCCATCAAAAACAGTTTCCTCTGTTTACTGTCTGACTGATACTAAATTCCAAAAATGATGTCAAACGATATGGAACAGGTTCAGTGTTTATATTACGACAATCAGAAATCTGAAAATGACATAGCAGCAGAGTTTTTGCACAAAAGCATCCGCATAATAATGGAGAAAGCAATCCAGCTCCGGATGGTCGTGAATCAGATGTTAGCCGGTCACATCAGAAAGACAGGGGAAATCACGCACCAGGATGGTAATAGACATAAAGCCGAGGCAACGGGAACTAACTCATGTCAGCATCGAAGCAGAAAATTCCCGAATCTGAATTCATATCTGAAATTCAGTGACAGCTTTGAAACTGAGCAAAAGGTTACATGCTCAGTTACGTTCAAATTTGGTCGACTGATCCAGAAGCAGACCGATTATCAGGGTAACCACCATCCACATATTAAGATAGGTAATGTCCACGTGACTGATTAGGTAATACTTGCAGGAAGCAGATTCACGTAAACCCTCCACCAGCTGGAACAGCGGATTGAGATACAGAATTTCCAGAATATCTGAAGGTATCGGAAACCTGGTCAGAGGAAAAATTATACCGGAAAGAAACATCAGCATAAACTTAAACATATTCCAGATTTTTCCCACAACAGGATAGAAATCAGAAACAGAGGCCAGAAACAGTCCTACAGTGAACCCCATGACCGTGGTCATGCCAAGACAGTAGAAGAAAAGTCCGTAATTGCTGATTATCAGCTCTAAACCAAAAAGATGTGCAACAAGGGAAATGACAAATGCCGCCTGTATATTGGTGAGAAAAACCAGCAGGCATCTGGATATCATGGTGTCAACCACCGTAACCTGAGGGAATGCCAGTATAGCCTTGTTGCCAGCTCTTGCCGCTATGCACTTGGTTACACATTCAGAGAAAATATAGTAGAGAACAATACCGAGAAGATAAAAATGAAGCGTATCCATTCCCTGCCAGTCCGGAACTTTAAAAAAGAATCTAATGACAACTCGCAGACCGATGGAGAAAATATCTCTGAGAAGAACCCATACATAGCCGAATCTTGATTCACCGTAAAGCGTATATGTTTCTCTCAGAAACAGAGCATAAATTACGGTGATCATGCATTTGAAGGAACCCCATAGATTCTGTTCAAACTTAAGAGTTTTCGAAGAAAACATAAATCCGTTCTTGTAACAAAAATCAAAACAACCGCATATTCCTGAGTCCAGAGCCACAGAAAGTTTCTGTGAATCCAAGGTCATTCCCGGTAAAGTCGCAGGCTGTTCCAGCACTCTAGGGCGAAATCAATTACTTCATGCCGTCTCACGCCGGCAACGGTATACAGAAAAAAATTTCATCACACCTTCTGAAGAAAGCAGACAAAAACCGAATTTCTATTTCTGCTTATAGCTGTTCTGTCAGGCAGACGCTGTGCCGTGCAAGTCGATCCGCCGTTTAGAATCAGATAAACTCGGGTTCAGCTTTACTCATACCGTGAAACATCTGTCAGGAACTGAAATGATCCACGGCAAGCTCTGCCGGATAGTAAATTCTGTCCTCCGCAACAAGTCTGGGAGTTCCTCCGTCAGCCTCAACAATATTCACGCAGCAGTTATACGGAAGATGCCCCCGCCAGAAATCCTCAGGATTATGGTACAGAAAATTCAGCATGGCTCTTACAGCACAGCCGTGGGTGCCAACAAGATACGTACCTTCTCTGCCGCTGGATATAAGTTCCTTCAGAAAGGACTGGGTCCGCTCGCACACCTGACTGATATTTTCTCCCCCCGGAAATCCGATGAAATTCCACGGATCATGCAGGAACTTTCCGGCCTCCTCTGCAGACAGAATACCCTCCCCCGCCAGTTTGCTGTCATCATAACCGATGTTGATTTCCTTCAGTCGTTCATCACACTGAACCGGAATATCACATCCTGTCTCCTTCAGAATGATTTCCGCCGTCTTCCTTGCCCGTGAAAGCGGACTTGAATAGCAGCAGTCAAACTTTACGCCATTAAGTGCTCTGCCGGTTATTTCAGCAAGACGGATACCGTTTTCATTCAGCGGTTCATCAGTCCATCCCTGCAGCAGTCCCCTGACATTGGCATCAGTTTCCCCGTGACGCACAAGATATATCAGCATTCACTCAACCCCGGTAGCAGATGGCCTTTTTAATTCTTTCCACAGGCTCAGTGCCGGCCAGATATCTGATAATCTCAAGAGCAAACGGAATTGTAGCACCAAGTCCCTGTCCTGTAATGACATTTCCGTCAGCAACATCCGGTTCATCAAGAACCGTGGCTCCTGGCATTCTGTCTCTGAAATCAGGATGAACAGTTGCTTTTCTGCCCTTCAGAATGCCAAGCGACGCCAGAACTGACGGAGCCGCGCACACTGCGGCAATGCTTTTATTTCCGGCAAACTCGATACATTTTTCCTTTACAAAATCAGATCCTGCCAGATTCTCTGTTCCCAGTCTTCCGCCAGGAAGAACTATCATCCGTGCCTTCTCATAGTCCACATTCTCGGCCAGACAGTCGGCATGAACCAGGATCTGACGGGAGGACTTCACATCCAGTCTTCCGGTAACTGAAGCCATAACCGTCTTAAGTCCGGCCCTTCTAAGAAGATCCACCACCAGCAGACCCTCGCACTCCTCAAATCCGTCCGCAAGAAAAACAGCCACATCACATTCTGTAACAGTCTTTGTATTTCTCTGCTGTGCCAGCACGTATCCCTCAAAAAGAAGCAGATCATCCTTTGTGGTGATTTTAATATTTGTCTGACTTCCTCTGGAAAAATAAATCCTCTTTCCCATGGCATACATCAGAGTTGTGGTATGAGGCTCCACAGTATTTATTACACCTGTCTCCACCGCCTCCCTGTACATATCTGTCAGAAATCCATACTGGAAGGCATGCGGTGAGTTCATCACGGCCACTGTATCCCGATCAATATACTTTTCAGTATAGTTTCCCGGAGCCAGAACAGTCTCTGTCGATTTCTTTTCTCCGGAAAGAAGATAGTAGTCAGTGGTGGAGATGGCATTCGTGCCAACCTCCCTGCACACTCTGATCACGTCGGCAATAACGTCATCTGTAACAAAAGGTGATGCTCCGAAATGAAACAGCACAGTATCATCACGATCTGCCTTGTCGCGGAGAAAATTCATGCCGTTCATAACAGATTCCTGGAAAGTGGCTCCGCCCTCGGTAACCCATGTGATCTTGTCAAAACCGTACTGATCCTTCATTTTCCAGATGTAGTCGACATACGGCTTTACGCACACCACCAGAATGGCATCCACATCGGGATGTCTGTTAAACGGCTCGATTGTATAGGCCAGAACAGGTTTTCCCAGGATCTCGATAAACTGCTTCGGAATTCCAGCGCCTACCCTGTTGCCAACTCCTCCTGCAAGAATAACAGCTATGTTCATTATTCCACCCGACTGCCTTTCTTATGAACTTCCCTCGCCATGATAAGATCATCCACATTATCAACCTCCGCCCAGGAATAGTCTTTTATATCCCTGTAGTAGAGATCAAAATCATTCTCGAAAATCATCTGTACCAGAGCATCCTCAAACAGCAGATCATACATTTCGTTGTTGATCATGGTGTCGATTTCTTCCAGAAGAAATCTGGCGGATACGGCATCAAGCTTTGTAACACATGTATACTGGGCGTAAAAAGAGGAAAGATCCTTGCTCATTACACAGATCCTGTCTCCCTGGATCTGCACGTTG
>CADBNP010000089.1 GCA_902796095.1 uncultured Aeromonadales bacterium
CTACATAATAGCAGTTATTTTCGACAAGATTATGAAACAGTTCAGCACCGACACGTATTGGTTTCAACATTTTCTTCTACCTCTGATGCTCTGATCTTTCTGACACAATTGTTATGAGTTTATCATATCCTGAGAATATTCTTTGAGAGGAATCACTTATCTTTGGATAATACTTCACAACTGCTTATTTTGAAGTTCAATAAAGGCATTCATATCAGCAGAACCTTTAGATTTTTGTGTGGGCTGCAAAGCATTAAAACAGCAACTGACATACTGAGACTTATCGCATCCCGGAGCTGCTGTTTATCCGGAAAGATGGTGTAATCCGGGAACATGTTAAAAAGTCCAAGTCTGCCTGAAACTGATAACAGGCCAGAGCCGTTTTTTTGGGGTGGACTCACAACAGTTCACATATGAAGTCTAATTCAGGTTGCGGGGAAGGGTGACATTGGAAAAATGAACTTCGGCAATCCCGCTACGATAGATAATTCCTCCAACATCTCCTCCGAACAGGTACGGCGTGTATATCATCTTTTCAGGCTCCGCCGGTGCAAAATAAAGTACGGTACCAGAACCCGAGTTCCCGTTTCTCAGGATTTCTGAAAGAACAGATCCGATTAAGGCGTGCTCTGTTGAATGAAAGCCGTTGCGCCAGAGGTGCGTTTTTGTTCCGAATTTAAGTTCACCGTTTTTTCTGTCCGTGTATTTGCCCAGTATGGTTTTCAATGTCTGAGGTATCGGAAAATCATCTGTAAGTGCCAGAGTCAGAGCCGCCTGATCCAGCTCTGCAAATACCCACCACTGGGCATCATCCCCTTTCTGGCTCTGAAACCAGTTTTTCTGATCTTTCTGCAGAGCAAGATCCAGTGTTTCCTTCATGCCATTTTTTGCAAATCTCTTCAGTCTGTCATCATTCAGTCCGATGGCGATCAGGTATTCCATCCAGAATGCCTTGATGCGGTGACCGTAGTCAAGATGTCTTCCTGTTTCCGGATCAGCGCATGATTCATGATCTGTGCAGCCGAGAAAATCATTTTTGTCTGCCCGGTAGAAATGGCTGTTCATCATCTCTGCGGTCTGTTTCAGAGTGTCGCTCCATTCCTTTCTTACATCGGCTGGAACGAGTCTCCAGGCAAGCAGGAGGTAGGCGTTAATCTGATCAAGCTGGGCAACAAGCTCCTGCCGGGACGGACTTTCGCTGCAGGTATCCTTCAGTACCCATCTTAAAATGCCGTTTTTTCTGTCGTAATACTTCCCGTAAATCAGGCGTTTTGTTTTTATGATGGTGTCGATAACCTTTTTGTCTCCTGTAAGATAGGCGTTCATGGCCAGACCAACCAGTGCATAGGATAAATCCTGAGCTGTTCTGCATTCTGGTTCATCGTCCTCCAGGGTGTTTCCTCCGGAAAATCTGGAGTAAAAACCGCCCCGCGGATCTGAAGCCCGGTTCATAAGAAACCGGACGCCTGCAAGATGATATTTCAGGAGTTCAGGATCACCTGTCAGGTTAAAGAGAGCTCCGTAGGCAAATGTCTGCCGTGAAATCATGCGTGTATAGTCATATCCAATATTTTCCTTCATCCAGCCGGGAACATCAGCTTCATCTGGGCAGGGAGAGTCGGCATGCCTGAGCGAGCCGTCATTGCATCTCCAGGTTGGAAAATATCCGACAGGATTTCCGAGTGCGTCGGGATGGATCCAGTATTTTTTCAGCAGATCAATATGTTCCTTCCATTGCTCCGCAGTCGGCAGATTTTCAATGCCCTGCGCTTCACCGTGGGCGGCGGAAGAAAGAAAAATTGAAAGTAACAGTGATAATAAGGCGGATGATTTCATATGCCGGATCCTGGTAAAAGTGCTGACAAGAGACTCTTTGAGTTATGAAACTGCTTTGTCCTGATGTCTGTGTGAACATTTTCATCGGAAAACTCTTATGCAGTCTTTTTTGACAACACATGAAAAAGAATGATTAAGCAGTCTGACATTGTGATTCTATCAGAATCATGCTCTTATATTCTGACGACAGGATCAAAACATCAATCACCGGCGGCACTGAAAAATACGGATCATATCTATGGAAGAACTTTATAACTGACTGAAAA
>CADBNP010000090.1 GCA_902796095.1 uncultured Aeromonadales bacterium
CATTTCGGACAGAAGAGTTTTATGGTTGCCGGTACAGGTTTCAATGCCTATGGTGAACTGAAAAAACTGACTGAAGATCATCATCCTGCTGTTTCCTCCGATATGCTTCCGGATGCCGTGGATATTCCTGAACTTGCCATGAGGCACATGGGTGAGGCTGATGAACCGGAAAATATCATTCCTGCATATCTCAGAAATGATGTTACATGGAAAAAGGTGGGAGAGCAGCAGAAGAGCAGGGGCTAGATTCGTATGCGGATCATTGTCTGAAAACAGTATCAGCCGTAATTTTCCCGACGGTATGCTGATAAAACGTATTAGGTCTAAAATCATGATTTTACTAATACGATAAAACTACAGCCGGCTTTGTCAGAAAACCGGCTGTTTCAGTGTGAAATTCTGCTCCTGATGACTTTAGTTCTTTTTGTCACCGGAATCACCAGTACAATCGTCTTCTGTCGGCAGCTGGCTTACATCAGCCATTTTTACCTTCAGTGCCTCGGCATAGCACTTCTCCTTCTTTGGACGGGCCTGGGAAGGTTTGAGATTCTGTACGGATATATCACATTTGTTGAGGTTGGCTATATATGTATCCTCAATTTTACGGCGGTAGTATCTGATCTTTTCGTTATGAAGATCCTTACAACCGCGAATAATTTCCTCCTCGTTTTTGGCATTCTTTTTCTCTGCCAGCTTCTTCTTCTCTTCCTTGATCTTCTGAAGCATTACCAGTTCACTTGGAGAAAAAACCGTGTCTATCATGTTGACGTTTGCAGTTGCATCATCTCTGGGAGGATGCTGCGAGTAGTGTGTAACTCCCTTACTGTCAACCCAGCTGTATACCTGGGCTGAATTTACGGCCCCAGCGGACAGCACAACAGCTACGAGTGTCAAGCTGTACAATATTACTTTTTTAAACTTGAACATTCAAATGACCTTCCCTGGTTTTTGCAAATCCTGTTTTATGATTATATACATTCTGAAAATAGATTTTTATACATATATCAACGGATGAACAAAAAAACAGGACTTAGATCATGTTTACAGGAATTACGATGCTTCAAATCAGGAATTACGATGTTTCAAATGTTGCCTTCCTGTTTTTACCGCAGGTTTAAAGCGGAAAGTTTTATCATGTCGAGAAGGTGATAATGATCGTTACTCTGTTTGGGCGTAACTGACCGATATCGGTTCGAGCACCGCGAAATTCTTTTTCAGAACACCGTCCCTTAGTGAGTACTGGCAGTTGATAACAATTCCGGACAGATAATTAAGATCCCAGTCGAGCCACAGCCTGTTGCTCTTCATGTTTACACCCATGAGGAAGGAAAATATCATTTTGATGACGCCGCAGTGGGTAACGGCAATCACGTTCTGGCGTCTGTTAATAAGATCCTCCAGAACTCTGCAGGCTCGGTGACGCAGTTTTGATATCGGTTCCGCTCCTTTAATTTTCGCATATGCCGGACGGGTCATGGCTGTTTTCAGAATTTTTTTCTGTCTTTTCGTGTAATCCCCAAACGGAAGCCCGTCCAGTTCCCCGAGATATATTTCCTGCAGATCTGATATTATTTCAATCTCATTTCCGCTGCCGATCACCTGCCTGAAGATTTCAGCTGTCTTTCTGCATCTCGTAAGAGGAGATGAACAGATTCTGAAATTTTCGAGATTTCTTCCTGCTGCAAAATTTTTAAAATCATCTGTATTAGGCGTGAATATATCGACATCAGTTCTTCCGTATATGCAGGGCATGCATGACGGTTTCGCATGTCTGATTAGATAAATCGAATATTCTGTGATATTGTTTGTATCTGATTCTGAATTTGACATCTCTGAGTTTCTCTTTTAGACCTTTTTATCAGCGTTGAAACATTTTGTTTGACGGCGGATATTATGCCGCCATTTACTGATTGAACGGCAGATCTGCAATATTCTGTGCCTGTTAAGTTCCGGCAGCAGAATATTACGGTCATGAATTTCCCGCAAGTCATTCTACCAGTTTTGTTTTTTAGTGGGTAAAGGATTTGATGTTCATATGAAGACCTTATCCGTGACATACACTTGTGTTTTGAAATCGGGGAATTATCGGCAGTCTGAAAAAAGCTACAGTTTAGGTTCAATCTATTTTTATGATCTCTGTTGTAAGTCAGTTCCGCTTTGTTGATATTTCATTTCTCACTTTGCTATACTGAAACCGTCTGTATTAATGTCACAGGTAAAAGCTTCGTTCACAAGTGAGCTGAGGACGTAAAAGTGGCTTCGGTTATTTCTGATATCCTGTCCAAATATTATAAGAATTTTCTTGCCGCCGGCACCGGCGACTGTTTTTTTTTGACTGTTGACGATCAATCAGCCTTTACCACCTGTGCAGACTCCTTCTGTCAGGAAAATAATTTCAAACACGTTGTCAAACTGCAGCTCACATCAGAAGATACAATAGCTCCTCTGAATATGGTTTCGTCTATTTTTATGGCGCTTGCCAGGGAAATAGATCCTAATCATCCGGAAAATGTAATATCCAATCTGGCTCTGCTGAATCCTGAGCGCAAGCCTATTGTGGATTTTATTACCACAGGCAGATTGGAGGATCTGACGTTTCCTCTTCCTGATGATATTACCTATTACGGACAGCTCTATACCCGTGTGTTTGGCGAGCTTCTTAATGAACTAACAAAGGGCAATGAGCCTTTTCTGATTTTTATTGCCAATTTTCAGTATGCGACTCAGGCTATTCTGCAGTTTTTTTCAAGTTTTGCTCATCAGAAAAAGCATTCCGGCCGTTTTCTGATTTTCTGCTCCTTTGCACCGGTAGAACGCGGTCAGCACACAGATGTGGATGACTGCTGGGCGAAGTGGATGTGGGACATGGAGTGTCGGGGCAAGATAGTTCATGTGCGAAACCGTCTTAACCGTACAACCAAAATTCACTGGCCGACACCGTCCGGTGAATATCCCGGCAACGGAATTAATGAGCGTCTGGATCTGGCACAGCATCTCATAAATCTCCTGTGCTTCAGGGAGGCTCACGGGATCCTCTCCGCCATGTATTCCAAATCATTTCAGAGTATGTCGCTGCAGTTTAAGATCAGACTGACTCTTCTGCTGGGCAGAACACAGCTTTTTTCCGGAATGCATGAGGATGCTCTTGTAACTTTTGATCGTCTCAATGATCTGGGGCAGTCCCATAATGACGAGAGAACCCTCTGTCTTTCAAATCTTGAACTTGCCTACACGAACATCTTCCGCGGAGATTTCAAGTCAGCCAACCGGTATATCACCTACAGCCTGAAGTTTGCCCAGAATTTTGCATCTGAAAATATTGCCCTCAGAACCCGTTTCTGCGAGTTTTTCATTTGCGACTGTGCCGCTGTTGCCTTTCCGTTTCATCGTATAAAAATGCTGATTGATGATCTGAGAGTGGCCGGAATGCTGAGGGAAATGGTTTATGTAATGGCAAGAACCTATTCCCAGGAGCCGTTTAATCAGGGAATTCTGACCAATAAAATGTGCATCAGCTATGTTGACGATGCGATAGAGATTGCTCAGAAGGAGAATCTTCCTCTTGAGGAGGCCGCCGCCCATCATGCAAGAGGAGTCATAAGTGTAAAGCTTGGAGAGATTGGCGAGGCCATAACGTATTTTCAGATGAGTGACAAAATACGCTCCCGTCTCAATATTCCATCAGAACTGGCAAAGATTAAAAACGGAATCGGTTATCTCTACCTTCTCAAGGAGGATTTCACCAATGCTCTGAAGTACTTCGTCGATGCCATGAGAACTGTAATTAATCTGAGTGACGTCTCAGAGATTTCAAGTACTCTTTACAATCTGGCATGGGGTTATTTTCTGATTGGAGAGAATGAGGGAACTCTGAAGGTTCTCAACACTCTGTGGGAAATACTGAAAATAAAGGATACAAAGTACTTCCCGTTCAAGAATATTCATGATGTGTTTCTTCTGCAGGGATATGCATATTTCTGTCAGGGACATATTGTTCATGCAGCAAGGGCGGTGCAGAACAGTCTTAATCTGGACATAGATGTGTCTGATCAGGGCAGTTTCATGCGTCCTCTGCTTCAGGCTATGATTGCCCAGGTTCATCACGAGCACAACCGTTCTTATGAATTTATAAATGAAGCCAGACTTGCGTGGAGCAAGAATCAGAGTCAGCTCAGTCCTCTGCATGAAATGCTGTTTTATTCATGTCTGATATACATCTACCGAGGCTGGGGCGATTATCAGCTGGCGTATACCGCTCTCAAACGCGGCGTGTGGCTGTGTAAAAAAAATGATTATAAGCTGCACGGTTATAAGAAACTCAGAATGAGCTGGAACAGGAGAGCCGTGCTTCTGGATATCAATGTTGAAATTCCGTATTCCGAGCTTAAGCAGATCCTTTATATGATCCAGCAGGAACAGACCATGGCAGATCTCTGGAAGCAGGTGTGCGGCATGAAGTTATGCTCGATCCTCCAGAAGCTGACCAGCACCTCCGATGATCTTTCGTATATTTCCTCGGAAACTCTTCGACTTCTGTGCATGCATTACAATGTGCAGGGCGGATTTGTCTATCTTGTAACAGGCAAGCGTTCAAAGAATGAGATGATTGCCTCCTACAGCCAGCTGAAGAATTTTATTTTCTCATACGAAAAGTTTGAAAAGTTCATAAAAACCCACGGACATTCCGAGCAGAATATCTATTCAAAGGTTGAAATAGGCAACAATACCCTGTTTTCCTCCGTAATACTCCTTCCGCTCAAGGATGCGGGACAGATTATCGGTCATATAGTTCTGACGACCTATATCGGCGATTTTGTAACTGATGCCGAGGAGATGGAAACCTTTAAGTTTATTGCCAATCAGCTGGCAAGCAAGATAGTCAATTTAAGACAGAGAGAACAGCTTGTCATTCTGAGCACCAGGGATCAGCTTACAGGACTTAAAAACCGTCAGTACTTTACCCAGGCTCTCAAGGGCATAAAAAAGGAGAAAAACTGCTGCCTTGCTTTTATTGATCTTGATAATTTCAAGCATTATAACGATACCTTCGGTCATGAGGTTGGTGACAAACTTCTGATCTGGTTTTCCGAGATCCTCAACAGGATTGAATCTGATCGCTGTCAGGTATGCCGCTGGGGCGGTGATGAATTTGTTGTTCTTTTCACTGATACATGTCATGAGGATGCTCTCGGAGACATGGTGAGGATCAAGGAGGAACTGAGGGATAAGAACGGATTTGTTTATGAACTTCAGAGATTTCTGAGACGTCAGATTACTCTTGATCCTTCGAACTATCTCGATTTTTCTGCCGGTCTCTGCTATGCTGAAAATGCCACTGATTCCATTGATGATGAAACAATGCTTCAGATAGCGGACAGTACGCTTTACGAAGTGAAGCGTTCAGGCAAGGCTCAGATAGTTTCAGCCAAATACAGGATCGACGGAGGCAATGCGAGAGTGTAGACATGCGAAATGTCTGTATTTAAACTGCAGACCTGTTGTGAACAGTTCACAGGATTCAGCTAATCCTGTGTATTTTGATAAATAAGAGGAAAATTATATGGCTTCATTAAAAGGAACAAAAACAGAAAAGAACCTGCTGACAGCTTTTGCCGGTGAGTCTCAGGCAAGAAACCGCTACACATTTTTTGCTTCAGCAGCCAAGAAGGAAGGTCTGGTTCAGATTTCAAAGATTTTTGAGGAGACTGCCGAACAGGAGAAGGAGCACGCCAAACGCTTTTTTAAATTTCTCGAGGGAGGATGTGTTGAGATCACGGCATCATTTCCGGCCGGTGTTGTAGGAACAACTCTTGATAATCTCAGGGCTGCCGCTTCAGGAGAAGACGAGGAGTGGAGCAGTGCATATCCTGAATTCGCCCGCATTGCGAGGGAGGAGGGCTTTGATGAGGTTGCTGCCGTTTTTGAAAATGTTTCTGTAGCTGAGAAGCAGCATGCAAAAAGATATCACGCACTTTATGACAATCTCATGGCTGGCAGGGTGTTTAAAAAGGATCAGGTTGTTATCTGGCGCTGCCTTAACTGCGGATATATTCATGAAGGTACCGAAGCTCCTGAAAAATGTCCTGCATGTGCTCATCCTCAGGCTTATTTTGAGGTGCTCGGAGAAAACTGGTAGTAATTCCGCTGACACTTTTTCTGACTGTTAAAAAGTCAGGTCCTGACCGGCTCTGTCTTGTCATTGCAGCAGAAGATGAACTGTTGGTAATTTGACAGAGGCAGCCGGTTCTTTTTCCCTGCCTGTTTAAAATCTGGGAAAGATTCAGTTCTGACGGTGTATACAGTTGAGATTGGTGTCAAAGTTCATGAATGCCGCTGAGTTGAATCGGGTGTTTTCGCTGACTGTACGCCTGAGATGCCATTTTCTCACTCTTTCATGATGCTGCCGAACGGACAACTTCAATTCTTCACTGATATTCTGTACAGACATTTCGTAATGTAATCCGGCATTTTGCATAAGGAGTATATCTTGACTATTCTTGCAGCTTTTATGGTTCCTCATCCTCCTCTTATCGTTCCAGCCATCGGACACGGAGATGAAAGAAAGGTTTCCGCCACTATCGAGGCCTACAAAAGGGTTGCCAGGGAAATAGCGGATCTTAAGCCCGATACCATTATCATCTCCAGTCCTCATGCTCCGCTGTATGCCGATTATTTTCACATTTCACCAGGCACTTCAGCTCACGGTGATTTTGCCAGGTTCAATGCCCCGGAGATTTCATTTGACGCAGATTATGATGCAGCTCTGGTATCAGCAGTGGAAAAGGAGGCAGGAAAAACAGACTTTCCTGCAGGTACGCTTGGCCACGATGACGGACTTGATCACGGTATCATGGTTCCGCTGTGGTTTATAAACCAGTTCTACAGAAATTTTTATCTTGTCCGCACAGGACTTTCCGGACTTTCACTCTATGAACACTACCGTTTCGGCGAAATTGTTGCACGCGAGGCGGATAGGCTTAACCGCCGCTATGTATGGGTTGCCAGCGGAGATCTGTCCCACAAGCTGAAGGAGGATGGACCTTACGGTTTTGCTCCTGAAGGTCCTGTTTATGATCAGAAGATAATGGACGCTGCCGGAAGGGGCGCTTTCGGCGAGTTTATTGATTTTGATGAGAATCTCTGCGACAGAGCTGCGGAGTGCGGACACCGTAGCTTTACCATGATGGCCGGAGCCCTGGACGGTCTTAAGGTAAAAGCAAAAGTTTTCACTCATGAGGATGTGACCGGTGTCGGCTACGGTATCTGCAGTTTTTATCCCGAGGGCAGGGATGAGAGCAGGCATTTTCTGGCTGATCGGGAAAATGCCGAACTGAGACGTGTCACTGAACTGAGGGAGAAGAATGATCCGTTTGTGACGCTTGCCAGAAAATCCATAGAGAGTATTGTTACCCGTCACGAAAAAATGGAGCTTCCGTCATCTCTGCCTGATGAAATTGTCAGTGCAAAAGCTGGTTGCTTTGTTTCAATTCACAAGCAGGGAAGACTGAGGGGCTGCATCGGTACAATTTCTCCTGTAAGAGACAGTCTGGCTGAGGAAATCATTGATAATGCAGTCTCCGCTTCTGTCAGAGATCCGAGATTTGATCCAATTACCCCAGAGGAACTTAAATGGCTTGAAATCAACGTGGATGTTCTCTCTGAACCGGAGGACATTTCATCTCCGGATGAACTTGATGTGAAACGCTACGGTGTAATTGTCACATACAGAGGTAAACGGGGACTTCTTCTTCCTGATCTGGATGGCGTTGATACGGTTGAGCAGCAGATTGCCATTGCCAGAAGGAAGGCAGGCATAGGAGATCGTGATCCTGTTTCACTTCAGCGTTTTGAAGTTATCAGGCACAGGTAGGCTTTATGACTGTTGCCTGCAGGGTGTGTTTCAGAAAATGCCGGCTCCGGGAAGGTGAGACGGGCATTTGCGGGGTACGCAGATGTGCCGACGGTGCCGTGGTGCCGATTAATTACGGTGTTGCAACGGCTCTTGCTCTTGATCCCATCGAAAAGAAGCCGCTTTACAGATTTATGCCGGGGAGCATGATCCTTTCCATAGGCAGCTACGGCTGCAATCTGCACTGTCCATTCTGTCAGAACAGCGATATTTCCTGGTCGGAGGATGCTTTCCTTCATGCGGGAGAATATCGCCGCATCACTCCCCGGGAACTTGCCGATCTGGCTGTTTCTCTGAAGTGCAGGGGAAATATCGGTGTTGCTTTTACATATAACGAACCTCTTGTCAGTTATGAGTTTGTCGCTGAAACATCAAAGCTTCTGCATGAAAGAAATATGAAGAGTGTCATGGTAACCAACGGTACTGCCGATCTTTCCGTTCTTGCAGAACTCAGGGATCTGGTGGATGCCATGAACATAGATCTGAAGGGTTTCAGCAGCAGATTTTACAAATCAGTGCTGAAAGGTGATCTGGATATGGTTAAAACTTTCATAGTCCAGGCTGTAAGACAGTGTCATGTTGAGCTCACAACCCTGATTGTTCCTCATGAAAATGATTCAGATGAGGAAATCATCAGCATGGCAAAATGGATTTCCGGTTTAACTGATGAGGACGGCAGGAATATAGGAAAGAGCATTCCATGGCATCTTTCACGCTTCTTTCCCCGGTTCAGAATGACAGATCGCCCTGCAACAGACGTGAAGAGAATATATCACCTTGTTGCTCTGGCACAGCAGGAGCTGGATTATGTCTACCCGGGGAACTGTTAGACTTTCTGATTTGTAAAATGGCACAGATCTCTGAGTACGCATTCCCCGCATAAAGGATTTCTTGAGCGGCAGGTGTACCGGCCGTGGAGAAGGAGATAGTGGTGGGCGTGGAGCTTATATTCATCCGGAATGATCTTTGTCAGATCTTCGCTGATCCTGTTAGGATCATCAGAATCCGTGAGTTCAAGCCTTTTGGAAACTCTTCGGATATGAGTATCCACGGCAATTACTGGTTTTCCGAATCCCACATTAAGCACTACTCTTGCGGTTTTGCTTCCCACTCCCGGCAGTGATATCAGCTCATCAAATGTTTCCGGAACCGTACTGCCGTATTTTTCCTGAAGAATGACCGATGTTGCAGCAATATTCCTGCTTTTGCTGCCGGCAAGACCTACGGTTTTAATATGCTCAAAAATACCTTCGGCTCCGAGTGCTGCCATGGATCCGGGATCCGGTGCTGCTGAAAACAGGGCGGGAGTTACCAGATTGACTCTTTCATCAGTTGTCTGAGCCGATAGTATCACGGCTACAAGCAGCTGAAAGGTATTTTTGTAGTTCAGTTCGCTTTTCGGATTTCTGATAACCTTTTTCAGTCTGCCTAAAACTTCTGCAGCTTTCTTTTCCCTGTCCATTCTGTTTCCGGTATGTTCCTCTCTCTTCTGTGCGGATCAGAACTGACCGCCTCCGGTCCCTGTTTTTAGATTATGATCTGCTGATGGCATTTCTCAGAGCAATTATAAGACCGATGGTTATAAATGCGCCAGGCGGGAGTATGGCTATGATCAGTGTTTTATCAGCAGGAAGCACCACAAGATATTTGTCGGCAAAATATTCTCCGAAGAGCTTGTTAAGTCCCTGGAAAACGGTTCCGAAGCCTAAGATCTCTCTGATGGATCCCACCAGGATCATTATCATGGTGTAGCCGATACCTACAAACATGGCGTCAAGCAGAGACATGAAGGGATTGTGCTTCATGGCATATGCTTCCGCATGGCTTATGATGATGCAGTTTGTAACAATCAGTGAAATGAATATTCCCATGGATTCGTAGACAGTGAACATGAAGGTCTGCATCAGAATTTCCGTTACTGCCACAAGAGTTGAGATAATGAGAATATACGACGGTATGCGCACCTCAGGAATAATGATCCGCCGGCACATGGATATTGTCACGTTGCTTATGGTCAGCACTATTGTGGTGGTGAGCGCAAGTCCAAGGGCCGTAACGGCTGTTGTGGTAACCGCAAGAGTTGGACACAGACCGAGGATCTGCACAAGTATGGTATTGTTTTTCCATACGTCCTGTTTGAATAATTCGACTATTTCCTTAAACATTTTCGTCCAACCTGATTAATCATTCTGGATGCAGCTTTTGTCGCTGATCATGCGGTTGCCCTTTTTGCTGAAATATTCAAGAAGAGCTTTTTCCGCATTGACAATGGCTCTTGGTGTCACTGTTGCACCTGTGACATAGGTGAAGTCACCGCCGTCCTTTGTAATTGCGAATTTCTTGCGGTTATACAGAGACGCACCTCTGAACTCCTCCAGCCAGTTGCTGTTTGCGGGAAGAACTCTGTCTCCGAGACCCGGGGTTTCATGCTGACTTACGATCACTACCTGCAGAATTTCACCTTTGGCATTGATGCTGGTGAGCAGCTCAATGGCTCCGCCGTAGCCTTTCATTGTATTGCTTCGGATGATATAGCCCACCGGACGGCCTTTTTTATATGCCGTGTAGAATTCATATTCTTCTCCGTTGGTTATAGTATCATCTGAATACAGCTTGCATGATTTTATCAGATCATTGTTGTATTTGATGCCGGGCAGCATTTCTGCCATCTGCTTGTTAAGCCGTTCCTTTTCCGCAGTTTTCACAAATGTTTCGTAGGTTTTTTCGTGAACTGCAACGATAATTGAAAGACACAGGCAGGTCAGAATTCCGAGATAAAGACCTGTGATTATGCTTCCCTTTACTATAGGTTTCATGCTTTCCTGCCTCCGTCTCCGAATCTTTTCGGTTTTATCATCTTATTGATTACGGGGTTGAAACTATTGCCGAGCAGTGCGGCAAAGGCTATGGCATCAGGGTAACTTCCGAATGTTCTTATTATTACGGTAAAAAATCCTATTATGGCTGCAGACAGAGCCTTGCCGCGCAGCGTGGTTGGCGACGATACCGGATCGGTAATTATAAAGAATGCTCCTGCCATGGTGCTTCCGATAAAAAGGTGCTCCCAGTTGGCAATTGTGTTGAAGCCGTACTTTAATCCGAGCATATTTATGATCAGCGCCGTGGCGTAGATTGAAACAATAAAAGCAAACGGCTGAATAAAGGTTATAAATCCCGTTATGATCAGAAACAGTCCGCCTATAATGTACGCTGAGGCAAGAATAATGCTTCCGTGTGATTCTATGGTTATATCTGATGAATCACTGTCTACATAGTGCACAATACCTTTGTATTCGAAAAGCTCCCTGAAATCGTTAAGAGGAGTTGCAAATGTTGAACCGTCGTTTTCCATGATGGCTTTCATGGTTTTATTGTTGGTATCAATGATCATCTGCTTTTTGATGTCGCTGTGATCCATCAGCAGCATCTGGAGAGAATATTCAGGATTGTAGATTTCAAGATTGCGTGTGCTTGGAACAACCCATCCTCCCATGGCGGACGGCACAGAAATCAGCAGAAAGATAAAACCTGCCATGGCCGGGTTGAAGGTGTTCTGGCCAAGACCGCCGAAGGCGTGCTTGACTATCAGTACTGCAAATGTAAGCCCGAGCAGCGTCATCCAGAGAGACAGGTAGGGAGGTATTGCAAGACAGTACAGCCAGACTGTTACCTGAAGTGA
>CADBNP010000091.1 GCA_902796095.1 uncultured Aeromonadales bacterium
GTAATGGGTATGCAGGAAATTCACTTCTGTACTACCTACGTTTAAGTTTTCCCGATGCATATCCGTATTCTCCTTTTCCTGATTTTAAAGCGCTTTGTTGTCTTTCAGAATGTTCCGCAATATTCCCACAGAACGGCAGTCACGACTGATTTCAGCCATGGTGCAAAATAATGTTCATTGAGTTCGTGAATTTTTATGTATTCATGAAGACACGTAATTTTTTGTTAGGCTGTCTTTAGGTTCGTTTGTATGAGAAATAAAAAAACTCTTACTGTTTAATCAATAACTATGCCAGAGTTGATAATGTGTTTGTTTGTGGGTGTTTAAAGTCGGAATTGAACTGATGTTTTATCGGAATATTTGGTTTAATTATTACTTTTATAATAAATATTTTTGTATCTCAATAATTACGGATCTGCTGAGACGCTCTTTCGCTGCAGAACATAGTGTCGTTTTGTGAGTTATATTCAAAATATAATATTAATTGTCAATTAATCATGAAATTTGATGCTTTGTCACTAGAAAAACATTTCAAATGCTTGATAATGGGCGACTATGTTAAATAGTCGGCAGTTCTTTTACTTCTCTGCGAGTACGCACATTTGAAGATCGCAATCCTTTAGGGAGGAAAAATAGTGACAGGAATTTATCTCTTTGAAGCAAAATCAATTCAGTCGTATCTGGGACGTTCAGGAAGACTGAAGAATGTGGTGGAGGTCAGCGATGCGCTGTCCAACCTTATTGATGATAACGAATCCAGCAAACTTTGCGAGGTGATGAGAGCCGCAGGATTACTGGATAAGTCTGATTTGATCAGTCCTAATAAATCATCATCCGGCGATATTATCCGTTTTTTCAGAGCCAAGGGAGGATCTTTCTACTGCTGGAGCTCTGATGTCAGCTTGCTCGAAAGACTGCGTTCCTTCTGGTTGCTGTACTTTCAGAGTACATTTCCGGAAATGGTCTTTAATGATGTCCTGGTTGAAGATGATATAGATTTCCATTCTTTGCTGGATCAGGCATTTAAGAAACTTCAAATTGGCAATAACAGGTGCGAGATGGCTTTTCCTTATGCGGGAGCCATTGCTCAGTCAACCCCCCGTACCGGTTCTCCTGCGATAAGAAGTCGCAAGAGTGAAAGAGAATATCAGGATCTGTGTTCTGTATGTATGTCTCAGATACAGAATGCCAATGATCTAAAACTTAAACTCTACAGCAAGACAATCGATAACTCCAGCGATGAGCATTGTTCTTCGTCTTATGAACTTATCAAAAATTTTGCCTTCATGAGTGAATCCACAAAATACAATGACATTGCTCTTATCCATCTTGATGGTAACGGCATGGGACAGATCCTGATGGCTCTGAAGGATGCTCTTAAAGAGAAACCGGCTGATGATTACACAAATCAGATGCGTGAGTTTTCAAGGATGCTGGAGCATGTCACTGTCAGTGCCGTTCAGAAGACAATGATGCACATTCTGAAAAAAGCTGCTGACAGGGGGATAATTCCTTTCTACAGACCTCTCGTAATTGGCGGCGATGATGTCACTCTGCTAATGGAACCGTGCTTTGCTTATGATTTTGTGATTAATTTCTGCCGCGAGTTTCGCAGTGAGTCTGAAATACAGATAGGTAAAGATGCGAATTTGAAGGATGCTATTGAAAAGGCGGGACTTCCATCATATCTGACAGCGAGCGGCGGCATTCTTTTCAATAAAAAGAGTCATCCTTTCTTTAACAGTCTGCGTCTGGTTGAAGGACTTGCAGAGATGGCAAAGAGTCTGACCAAGCATAAGTATGATTCCAAAATATATGAGACTGAAGGAGAAAGAAAATTTCTTAAAGAGTTCTATGCAGAAAATGACAAAGGAGAAATTTTTAACAACCGTCTTTATTCAGCTGTTGCAGTGTTCAGAATGTCTTCTGCAGAAACCGGTAATGTGAAAACTCTGATGAAGAACAGTCGTGAGGCAGACCAACTTGATGATTCAAAAATATGCACAGGCAGTGGTGTATATTTTGTGAATAGAGAAGAATTTAAAGATACGCCGTATTACAACAAGGTTCTTACTCTTGAGGATATCAGTGATTCCGTTACTGAAACTGCAACCGAGCAGGATCACGATACGAAAAAACTTTCAAAAATTATGGGGAGAATGCGTCGCATAACAGGTCACATAATGACGGGTGCAAGTTCGGAGTATTGTCGGGAACTTTCTCTGATGCACAATGTTTTCGAGAATGCGGAATCATCTGGTGGTATGAACGCGATCAAGTCTCTTACAGACATGGTTGTTTATGCCTGGGATCGTCTGAATTATTCAACGGAGAATGATGATAACTACATCAGAAAATTTATCAGAAGCGAAGGAATAACGGAGTTTGCAGAAAATACACAAGACGCTGTTCATAAAAGGAAGATCTGTATTTTTGATGATCTTATCGTGGCTCATCACTTCATCAATGGTAAATACGACCGTGACAGTGAAAGAGAGAATTATGCCAATTGGTCTGAGGTAGTAGATGATGACTGGGAGGATGAATAATGATGGAATCAATAAAAAAATATGATCTGTCTGTGAACTTTCTTGGATATTGGTTCATAGGGACAGGATCTGAATCGGGCTCATACAGTGATCTTCTTGCACAGCGTGATCCAAGGGGGTTTCCGTATGTTCCTGGAAAATCTCTCAAAGGAGTGTTTCGAGAAGCTTTCCGTCAGGCCGGCAGATCCGGATGGTTTGACAGATTCAATCACACCAGTGATGGCAGAATTGTTTTTCTGGAACGTCTGACTCAGATGATTTTCGGTCATGATGGCACGAAGGAAGGATTCCTGGATGATGAACTTCATGCTGAAGGAATGATTCATTTTTCAAATGCCGAATTACCAAAGTGCATAAAAGACAGAATTCAAGAAAGCGGACAGGAGTCAAAAACGGTTAAAAAGTCTGACGGCAGCATGACAGAAATGCTGTTCACTACCGTCCAGAGTACAAAGATTAATCGAGATACAGGAACGGCTTCTGAAAAAAGTCTCAGAACGATCGAAACTGTCATCCCTTTGCATCTTCATGCTGAGGTAACTGTTGATTCTCCAAAGAAACTGGACGGCTCCGTCTGTAATCTTTCAGAACAGGAATTTGCTGAACTCGTCGGACTCTTTGATGCGGTTGCCGGTCTTGTTACCGAAATTGGAGGTAAGCGCCGTCGTGGATTCGGACGTTGTCTTTGGGATATGAAGGAGGAATAAATGTCAGACAGATATTATTACTTAGCAGAGCTTAGAGATTCTATTTCTATAAGTTCAAATCACAGCAGTGACTACAGTCAGATTTGTCTTGACTATATTCCGGGAAGTGCTGTTTCTGGAGCTCTTGCCTGCAGTCTGTACAGTGAAGGAGCCTATAAGGATGAAATTCTTGACAGAGTTTTCCAGAACAATGAAGCAGTGTTTTCGAACTGCCTTCCTCTTGAGGATAAAAAAGGTTTTCACGCTGTATTTCCTGCCCCTAGCTGTCTCCACTATGAAAAGGGTGCTAATGAGGATGAATCAGATTACATAAACCTGGTAAAGGCAGAACAGGGAAAGATTCAGTTGAAGCAAGTCAGATCCGGTTATCTTAACAGTTCCGGCAGCAAGGTTTCCGTAGTAAGGCATTCTGCAACCAAAACATCTATTGATCCTGATACCAAAACAGCAGCTAAAAGTAAGTTGTTTACATTGAACTTCATAGATTCCGGAACCAGATTCTGGGGATATGTGGATATCCCTGAGGGAACTGTACGGAAAGAGGATATGGAGAAGTTTCTGAATTCTACTGTACGTATCGGAAAGTGCCGTTCAAGTGAATTCGGAAGGGTAAAACTTTCTTTGATTCCTGCTGACAGAATTCCTGCAATAGAAAAGGTTCTTCTTGAACCGTCTCCTTTTGAAGGAAATGACGGCAAACAGTATCTGTATCTGTGGTGTCTGAGTGATGTGGAATTTGTAGATCTTAGAACGGTTTCTTCCACCTTTGTTCCGCAGGGCAGTAATCTCTGGCTCGAATGTACAGGCAAAATTAGTTACGTTCCGGAAAAATCATTTATAAGAACGGGAAGGATTCGTTACTTCAATCGTAAGCGCAACGGATACGACAGTGAAAAATGCCTGATAAAGAGAGGCAGTGTCATCTGCTTTAAACTGGACAGCCCTCTTGGCAAGGAGCATCTTGAAAAGATAGCCAGGAATGGCGTAGGACTTTCCCGCCATCAGGGACTTGGCAGGGTAATGGTCAATCCTTCATGGATCAATTATGAAAC
>CADBNP010000092.1 GCA_902796095.1 uncultured Aeromonadales bacterium
GGATGGGTTACCTGCGGCATGAAGACTATTCACGGAGCGCCAGTCGGTGACACTCTTACCGCTGCGAAGAATTCCGCCGCCGAGCCGCTGCCGGGATTCAAAACGGTGAAGCCCCAGGTTTATGCCGGTCTTTTCCCTGTTTCCACCGATGACTACGAGGCATTCCGCGAGGCTCTCGACAAACTTTCGCTTAATGATGCATCTCTGTTTTTTGAACCTGAAACATCCACGGCTCTGGGCTTCGGATTCCGCTGCGGCTTCCTCGGCATGCTTCATATGGAAATTATTCAGGAGAGACTTGAGACAGAGTACGACATAAATCTCATCACTACGGCACCTACCGTTGTCTATGAAATCAAACTGACCAACGGTGAGGTTATTCATATCGATTCTCCGTCGAGTCTTCCGCCTGTAAGCAATATTTCCGAGATAAGAGAGCCCATCGCCCAGTGCAATATCCTGACTCCGGACACGTATCTTGGAAATGTCATAAATCTCTGTGTGGAAAAGAGAGGTGTGCAGACAGCTCTTGTGTATCACGGCAAGCAGGTTGAGGTTACCTATGAGGTGCCGATGTCCGAGGTGGTGCTGGATTTCTTTGATCGCCTGAAGTCAATTTCCAGAGGCTATGCCTCGCTTGACTACGGCTTCAAGCGCTTTGAGCGGGCCGACATGGTGAGGCTTGACATTCTGATCAATTCAGAAAGAGTTGATGCCCTGGCAGTTATTACGCACCGCTCGACTGCCCAGCAGCGCGGAAGGGAAATTGTGGAAAAGATGCGGGATCTTATTCCGAGACAGATGTTTGACATCGCCATTCAGGCGGCTCTTGGTAATCAGATTATTGCAAGGAGCACGGTCAAGGCTTTGCGCAAGGATGTGCTGGCAAAGTGCTACGGCGGCGACATAACACGCAAGCAGAAGCTTCTTAACAAGCAGAAGGCGGGCAAGAAACGCATGAAGGCTCTCGGCAAGGTGGAGGTGCCCCAGGAGGCGTTTCTGGCAATTCTGCATGTCGGAAAGGACTGAGACTATTTCAGAAGAGTGTTCTGCTGCAGAGAATCCCCGCCGGGAATGATTCTGATCCGGATGTGTCCGCTCTGATTTACTCTGTCTGATGATGCAGATCATGAGAATGTACGATTTTAAGGTATATAAAAGTAATGAATCTCTTTACTACCATTCTGTTTACAGTGACCGGAATTGCTTTTATCGGTTACGTTTATGATTTTATCTTTCTGAGAAGGGCGAGGAAGGAGCGTATAGATGCTTACATTCATTCTGTTGTTGCGCCTCGCGACGGAGGACAGAAAAACGGCAGACTGAAGCTTACCCGGGAAGACAGAAAGGCCATAGAAAAGCTGGATGAGGAAAGCTTTTTTATTGATCAGTGCCGAAGCCTTTTCTGGGTCCTGGTTTTCGTAATGATTTTTCGTTCCTTTCTGTATGAGCCGTTCAGAATACCCTCGGCGTCCATGATGCCTACGCTTTTTGACGGAGATTTTATTGCGGTAAACAAGTTCAGCTACGGGATCAAGAATCCGTTTACCAACAGGAACATCATTGACACTTTTGCCCCCCAGAGAGGTGATGTTGTGGTGTTCAAATATCCCGTAAATCCCAATACTGATTTTATCAAGCGGATTATAGGCCTTCCCGGTGACAGGGTTATTTACAGAGACAAGCATCTGCTGATAAAGCCGAAGGGCAGTGACAGTGCGGTCATAAAGGTATCAGAGGATTTTCAGGCTGAAGGCGAGTATTTTATGAATGGGGCTCCTCAGACCAGGTATACGGAAATGCTGGGGGATGTCCAGCACGACATTCTGATCAATCCCAAAGCTGACAACAGCAGATCCTATATGGTTCAGTCAGGCCGTGCCGGAGAATGGATCGTTCCGGAAAACCACTATTTCGTGATGGGTGACAACCGGGACAACAGTCTTGACAGCCGTTTCTGGGGTTTTGTTCCTTTTGACAATCTTATCGGAAAGGCCAGCTTTATCTGGCTGAGTCTCGGTTATAAGGAGAACCCTCAGAACTGGTTTGAGACTCATATTCCCAACGAGATTAGATTTAGACGTTTAGGTGGCATCAAATGACAGAAAATTATTCCGGTCTGGAGGCTTCTTTAGGCTATACCTTTAAAAACAAGGATTATCTGCGCCATGCTCTGACTCACCGCAGCATGGGGCACGCATATAACAATGAAAGATTTGAATTTTTCGGTGACGCCCTCCTCAGTGTAATTATTTCAAGACATCTGTTTGACAAGTTTCAGAAATGTGACGAGGGCGTGCTGTCGCGGATGCGATCCTCTCTTGTCAGAGAGGCGACTCTTGCTGAAATAGCCCATCGTTTCAATCTTTGCGATTACATTGTCACCGGACTGTCGGAGCGCAAAAGCGGAAGCTACCGCAGGGACTCAATTCTGGCTGATGCCGTCGAGGCGATAATCTGCGCCATCTATTTTGATCTGGAATCCGATCTTGTCAAACTCGATCAGGTCCTTATGGGTTGGTTCGGAAAGATGCTGGATGAAATTGTTCCGGGTGAACAGAAGGATCCGAAGAGCAGACTTCAGGAATATCTGCAGCACCGCAGTCTTCCTCTTCCGGTTTATGAGGTATTCAATATAGTGGGTGCCGAGCACAATCAGATTTTTACCGTAACCTGCAAGGTTTCTCTGTTCGATGAGACTTTTACAGGTACGGGAACCAACCGCCGGCGTGCCGAGCAGGATGCCGCAGTAAAGGTTCTGGCCAGAATTGAAAAGAAGTGAGAGCTGATTAGATATGAGTGAAGCTGAAAAGACAGAAACTGCAGTCAATGCGGAACATGCTGAAGCAGCCAATGCAGTGAGCGGTGAAGGATGCGCGCAGAAATGCGGCTTTGTTGCCATAGTCGGCCGTCCCAATGTGGGCAAATCAACGCTTTTAAACAAGATCCTGGGTCAGAAGGTTTCCATTACTTCCCGCAAGCCTCAGACTACCAGACACCGTATTATGGGTATTGACACGGAAAACGGGTGCCAGACTGTTTATGTTGATACTCCGGGTCTTCATTCGGTTGAAAAAAGAGCCATCAATCGTCTGATGAACCGGGCCGCGGAAAGTTCTCTCGGTGATGTGGGCATGATCTTCTTTGTAGTGGAGGGACTCCGCTTTGATTCTGAAGATGAAATGGTTCTTTCCAAGGTTGCCAGGGCTGAAGCTCCGGTAGTGCTTGTGATCAACAAGATAGACAAAATTTCGGAAAAGGAGAAACTGCTGCCTTTTATTGAAGAAATCAGTAAAAAGATGCAGTTTGCCGATGTTGTTCCCGTATCTGCAGTTCACGGCAACAATGTGGATAAACTGAAGGATCTGGCACGAAGCTCTCTTCCCGAGTCGGAATTTATTTTCCCTGAGGACTATATTACCGACCGTTCGTCACGTTTTATGGCTTCTGAAATAGTCAGAGAAAAGCTGATGCGCTTCACCGGTGATGAGCTTCCGTATTCGGTTACCGTTGAGATAGAGAATTTTAAGACTGATGAGAAGGGGATCTACCATATAGATGCGCTTATTCTTGTGGAAAGAGACTCCCAGAAAAAAATGGTTATAGGAGCGGGAGGCGCAAGACTCAAGCAGATAGGAACCGAAGCGAGACAGGATATGGAAAAACTGTTTGAAAACAGGGTCTGTCTTAAAACCTGGGTTAAGGTTAAATCCGGCTGGGCAGACGACGAGCGGGCTCTTCGATCTCTCGGCTATATTGATCAGGATTTCTTTTCGGAAAATGACAGGAAGAGCAGGAATTAGCTGTATTCCCAGAATACAGCAGATGTTTGTACTGAGGACGCGGGCCTATCTGGAATATGGGCAGCTTGTGGATCTGTTTACTTTTGAAAACGGACTGGTTACTGCCGTCTCCCATAATTCACGGCGCGGCAGGTCGCCTCTGAAGGCCATGCTGCAGCCGTTCAATCTTCTGACGGCATCCCTGTCGGGAACCGGCGAGCTGATGAACATATCTCATGTTGAGATTAAAAACAGGTATGTTCTTGGAATGGATGAAACCTTCTGCGGTCAGTATCTCAATGAACTGCTTTTTTATCTTATGGAAAGGAATGTTCCTCATCCTGACATCTTTAACTCCTACCTGTATTCTCTTTCGTATCTGACTGATTACGGCATGCCGGGTGTCGAGCCTGTTTTTCGTTTTTTTGAATTGAACGTGCTGTCACAGCTTGGATACGGGATAAATTTCAGCATTGATTCACAGGGGAATACCATATCTGAAGAGGAACGATATTTTTACGATCCTGAGGCAGGTTTTATTCCTGCAACCGGCTGGACTGAACTTACGACATACCCGGGGTGTGATCTTAAACGGCTGGGTGCAGGTGAACTGCGGGATCGTAGCGTTCTTGCAACGGCAAAGAAGATCTGCAGGCAGGCAATAGATTCGCATCTTGGAAACCGCAGAATAAAGAGCAGGGAACTTTTTTCAAAATACAGGGCAATGATGAGACAGCGGTGAAGCCTTTTCGTTTATCGAGGATACAGGGTGATGCCGGTCAGAGCATGGTTCCTGCGTTTCATATGACGGAGATACGGCTGCCGAGTTTATCGTGTAAAAAAGGCTCTCCATAAAATGCTGACCTGTTTTCCTGGGAAGTTTTGCGTGCAAGCTGAATGAAAACACCCTGTTTCTGAGAAGAATTTAATCTGTTTGCGATACTGACGGACAGGCTGTCAGATAAACTCCGGGAATGTTCATCCGGATGTGACTGCTGAAGATTTGAGAAGAGATTTTGAATACTTTGGGTCAGCTGTTTTTATCGCAGCGAGTTTTTTGACTGTCAGCACCGGAATCATCTGTCAGACTTAATCCTGTGCTGTAGATAAAATATGTGGGTAAACAGACCGGTGTTTCCGTGACCCTGTGGTTTGGAGATAACCGGAGTTTTGAGGAGATGTTTGAATTATATGAAATCAAAGGTATATTTAGGTGTAAATATTGATCATGTCGCCACTTTAAGAAATGCACGCGGTACAAGTTATCCGGATCCCGTATATGCAGCCGCAATTGCGGAGGAAAACGGAGGCGACGGCATAACTACCCATTTAAGGGAGGACAGACGCCATATTACTGATCGTGATGTGGAAATACTCCGCAGGACAATAAAAACCAGAATGAATCTTGAAATGGCCGTTACGGATGAAATGGTTGATATCGCCTGCAGACTGAAGCCGGATTTTGTGTGTCTGGTTCCTGAACGTCGTCAGGAGGTAACCACCGAGGGCGGTCTTGATGTTGCAGGTCAGGTTGAGAAAATATCATCTGCAGTTTCAAAGATGGCGGGAGCCGGCATTCAGGTTTCTCTCTTTATAGATCCGGTCAGGGAGCAGATTGATGCTGCTGTTAAAACAGGAGCTCCTTTAATCGAACTGCACACCGGACGGTATGCTGACGCGGAAAGTGAAGCTGTTCAGCAGGATGAGCTTCAGCGTCTGAAGGAAATGGCTGCCTATGGCGCTTCAAAAGGTCTTAAGGTTAACGGCGGTCACGGTCTCAACTATCACAATGTAGCGGCTGTTGCTGCAATTCCGGAAATCAATGAACTGAATATCGGTCATTCAATTATTGCAAGGGCTGTTTATACAGGACTCCCGGAGGCGGTGCGTGAAATGAAGCGCCTTTGTGTTGAGGCAAGGAATGCTGACTAGTTAAGTTCCGGATCGGAAATATTCTGAGTTGTGAACTGTTAGTCTTTTGCTGGTCACAGATCGTTAAAAGGACGTGATCGCTATCCTGTGATGCGATCATGTCCTTTTCTCAATTTTCAGATTTCGGATGCAGCCTGTTTCCTGTATGGGCAGGCGCGCGGAATTCTGCAGCATGTTTTTTGATATTTTTTCGTGCAGGAGCTTTTTTGTGGCTAATTTTTTCAAACCTGTGAAAAGTCAGACTGATCGCTATTTTGATCTGGAAATAACAGATCTTGACGGAAAATGCCGTGGTGTGGGGCATAACGCCGGCCGCACGTGGTTTGTCAGCGGCACCATGCCCGGAGACAGCATCCGGGCAGAAAAAAAAGAAATTTCCAAAGGGGTCGGCACAGCGTCTGTTCAGAAATTTCATGCACGTTCATCAGATCGAATTACGGAAAATTTATGTGAATTTTCCGACCGCTGCGGTGGCTGCTGCTGTCAGTTTATTCCTGTGGAAAAGCAGATAGATGCGAAGTGCCGGGGACTTCGGCAGGTGTTCAGAAAGAATGTCGGTATTGAACTTCAGGCTCCGGACAGAATAGTAACCGGAGCTGAGTTCGGATATCGAAGGGTCTGCAGATTATCAACCTACTATAACCGTTCAAATAGGATAATTGAAATCGGTTTCAGAATGGCGAATTCGAACAGGATTGTAGAAATCCCAGACTGCAGGGTTCTGTTGCCGGAACTGTCTGCCGTGATTGCACCCCTTAGAACTGTAGTCAATTGTCTTGAGAGCCGCGCTTTTATCGGACATATTGAACTGCTCAGGGCTGATAACGGGATCTTTGTACTGATAAGGCATACAGGAAAATTTCCGGATGCAGACAGAGAAATCCTTAAAAAATGGTCTGCAGAGGCAGGTGTTACTGTTTACGTTCAGAATGAATCAAATTCTCTGATCTGTGTTTCGGATAAGGAATTAAAACCATGCTATGAAGTAAGAGGTGTCCGTTATGATTTTTTGCCTGATGCCTTTATTCAGATCAACGGCGCTGTAAATAATGAAATGATCGATACAGTTCTGGAGTACATGGCACCGAAGAACAATGAATCTATTCTGGATCTTTTTTCCGGTATGGGAAATTTTACTCTGCA
>CADBNP010000093.1 GCA_902796095.1 uncultured Aeromonadales bacterium
AAATCCGATGCCGTCACCTTCAAATACTATCTGTCCGGACAGCTGTCCCTCATTCAGCTTAAGGGAAACCATGCCCTGTCTGCTTCGTCTGTTGCGCCGTTCCTCACGCATCCGCTTCAGTTCTCTGACTCTTCCCTCGTTTCTGGTTCTTCTGGCCTTTACGCCCTGTCTGATCCAGATTTCCTCTTCAGAAAGTTTCTTATCAAAAGCCCTGTTGGACTTGTCCTCAATTTCTCTCCTGAGATCACGATCGGCAAGATAACGTCTGTAGTTTCCGGAACACGAGTAGATTACTCCTCGATCCAGTTCAATGATCCTGGTTGCGGTTTCATCAATAAACATGCGATCATGACTGATGAAAACCACGGCTCCGTCAAAGGAAAGAAGAAAATTCCTGAGTTCGGTTATGGCTTTGACGTCAAGATGATTGGTAGGTTCATCCAGCAGCAGGACCTTTGGAGAATCAGCAACAGCTCTTGCCAGTGCAATGCGTCTCAGCTGTCCTCCGGAAAGTCCCTCCATGGAGGAATAGGCGGGAAGCTCCATCCGCTCAAGGAGGTTGATAACCTTCTGTCTGAAGGTAAAGCCGTCTGACTCCTCAATCCTGCTGTGAAGTTCACTGATTGCACCGTCAGATACACCGCCATGCTGCAGTGCGTTCTCATAGGATCGCATCAGCTCCGGCAGTTCCGGTTTTGCCGCAATAACATACATCCATACAGGATCCCTTGAATCCCGCGGAGGATCCTGATCCAGCATGGATACAGTGAGATCATTCTGAAAAACGACAGATCCGCTGTCCGGAACAATTCTTCCGGCGAATATTTTGAGAAGGGTTGATTTTCCGGCACCGTTTCTTCCCACAAGACACACCCTTTCCTTCTCCTGGATGCTGCAGGACGCACCGTCCAGCAGAGGTCTGTCTGAATATGAAAGAACAGCATTGTCAAGAGTGATCAGAGCCATAACTGTTATTCCCCGCTCTTCAGTGTCAGCAGCCAGCAGTTATGCTGATCAGCAGATGATTCATAATCCCTGCACAGCGTCTGCCTGCCTACATCGCGGATCATGAAACCGAGATCCTCGATGCCCTGCCTATCCAGTTTGAAATTCCTTCGGTTGTTGGTAAAGAGAACTCTTCCGCCATTTTTGAGCAGGCGTCTGACACCGGAGAGAAGGCTTACCTGATCTCTTTCAACCTCAAAGGTATCCTCCATTCTTTTGGAATTGGAAAATGTAGGAGGATCCACATAGATAAAATCAAAGGTATCCTCTGTTTCATTCAGCCATCTGATGCAGTCTGCCTGGATAAACCTGATCTTCGGCTCCTGCAGCTGAATATTGTTGATCCTCATGTTTTCCCTTGCCCAGCTGAGATATGTTCTGCTCATATCCACCGTGCAGACTGATTTTGCTCCGCCGAGAACTGCCTGAACTGAAGCAGTTCCGGTATAGGCGAACAGATTGAGAAAATCACAGTCCCTTACCGATTCGCCTATCATTTTCCTCACAAGACGATGATCGGAAAACAGACCGGTATCCAGATAATCCCTGAGATTTACAATATACCGGATCCCGTACTCGTGAACCACAATCGTATTCTTTTCCTCGTCCAGACGCTGATACTGCTCATTTCCCCGCTGATGAAATCTGGATTTTACAATAATATGCTCTCCCGGAAATTCCAGCACGGAGCAGGTAACCTGCATCATATCAAGAAGACGCTGTCTTGCCGTATGCTGCGGTACTGATTTTGGAGCCTGGTACTCCTGAATAACGGCGTAGTCTCCATATACGTCAATGGCGGCGTTATAGTTCGGGAGATCTGCATCGTAGATCCTGTATGCCTCCAGCTGCTCCTTCTCAATATACTTTTTCAGTCCCTTAAGATTCTTTTTCAGTCTGTTTGCAAACTCCTCCGCATTTTTTGAAAGTTCGCGGGTGCCTGAATTCTCCTTTCCCGGCTGTTCAGAACTCTGCCCGTCCCCTCCCGCCGCGGATTCATAGACTCTGTAGGTTCGGAGCAGACACGCCAGTGCTCCGTTAAACAGGTGATATTCCCGATCGGCCTTCAGTCTCATGCAGCCGAGAAGTTCGGCTGAAGATGAAATAACACTGGCGGAACATCCGGGAAATTCATGGCGTAAACAGGAGCCGAGAAGAGAATACAGAGACAGAAGTTCGGTAAAATTACCAAGCCGCTCTCCGTATGGAGGATTTGTAATGACAGAAAAACTTTTTTCAGGAGCCGGATTTTTCAGATCCTTCAGTTCACATGGCTCAAACTCCATCAGCTCTGTAAGACCTGCCCTGTCAGCATTTGTTCTGGCAGCCTCTATGACCCGGTAGTCGGCGTCATAGCCATAGAAACAGACTCCCTTTTCCTTTAACAACGCCTTTCCCCTGGTGCTTCTTTCCTCAGCATCCCTGAGACACTTCTGCCATAGTTCTTCATCATGAAGGGAAAGATTGGCAAAACCTATGTTCTTTCTTAAAAGTCCCGGTGCGGTATCGGAAAGACGCATGGCGGCTTCAATCAGCAGCGTACCGGAACCGCACATCGGATCAAGAAAGCACTCGCTGTCAAGATTACTGCGCGCCACTATGGCGGCAGCAAGATTTTCCTTGAGGGGAGCGGCACCGGCGGATGCACGGTATGTGCGTCTGTGAAGCGAGGCGCCGTAAATATCAATGCTGACAGAAACTCTGTTCCTGTGTCCGAGATGTACCGCAATACGTACATCCGGCTCCCTGACGCTGACGTTCGGTCTCATCAGCCCCTTCTTCACAAACCTGTCTACGATGGCATCCTTTACCTTCTGGGCGCCGTACAGAGTATTGCGGATAAAATCCGAGGTTCCGGAAAAATCCACCGCAATAGTCTTAACCGGATCAAACATCTTCTCCCATGATATGGAATTGATGCCAAGATAGAGAGAAATATCATCGTGAGCATTGAACTCGGATAATTTCAGAAGTATTCTGGAGGCAAATCTGGACCACAGAACCGCTCTGTAGCCAGTCTCCTCATCTCCTGAAAAATAAACGCCTGCCACTGTTTTTTTCAGTTCACAGCAGGAAAGCGACTGCAATTCATCAAAAAGCAGATCCTCCAGACCCTTCGGGCAGGATGCAAAAAAATTATTCATAAGTCTCTCTGTCTGAAATTAGGATGATTTTTTCTGTCTGGAGGTAATAAAATGCTCCAGGATGTCGTAGGCTCTTCTGACCATCAGGATCTTTTTCGTGTAGTCACGCTTTTTTCCGTTGCGATCAGGGTGATATTTAATCATGTAGGACATATACCTGTGATGAACCCTGTCCAGATCTCCGGTAGGTTACAGTTCGAAAAATCTGAAGCATTTCTTCACATCCTCGACTGTATAGCTGGGAACCGGCTCGTGGGTAAGCTGATCAATGCAGATGGCCCGGATAAATGGGTTATGCTCTATATCATAAAAGCTTTCATCCGAAATGTCCCTGATTGATGTACTTAAGGGATGTCTTTTAATCAGATCTTTCAGTCTTGAGCCGGCTTCAGCACTGCCGCCCCGGGAAGCCTTTCCCAGAAAATAATAGGCCTTGATCTGGGCAATCTTGTTGTCTGCCGCCTCGGCATAAATTTTGCCCAGCTGATACTGAGCCTCCATGCTTCCCTGAAAGGAGGCAACCTCCAGCCAGGTAACGGCATTGCTCATATTCCTGCCGACACCCTGGCCGTACAGGAACATCTTTCCCACCAGCATCTGGGCTTCCGCATCCCCGGCAAAGGCTCCGTCGAAAAGATAGTTGAATGCCAGTCTGAAATCCTTCGGCAGTCCGATTCCGTAATAGTAGTTACGTCCGATTTTGATTTTTTCCAGTATGGCGGGACTTACCTGCACAGATCTGAGATTTTTATTTCCTCCGGCATCAAGATTTCGGGGACGGATCCTTCCCTCTTCCTTTCGCTGCACCGGTGCGTTCAATATCCGGCGGCGTCTGAAAAATATGATATTGTAAAGAACAAGCATGACACCGCAGGCAACGGCACCTGTCAGAAGAAGAAAACTGGAATCTCCGCCCTTTATATACACCACCGGCAGAAACAGCGTAAGAGCGGCAAGAGTTGCGGTTTTGAAACAGTAGTCTATCCAGGGCTTGTACATACAACAAAAAAACGGAAACTGAAGGAGAAGACAAACAAAAGCTGTGGCTCAACCGAAAATTGTCCGAAAACAATTACACATCAGAGGGTTCACCTGCCGGATGCAACCGGCTAATTCATCAGTTCTATTTTACCACAACTGCCATGAATGAGAGATCTGGCATACACAACAGGCAGGGATGTAAGAATGGAAAGGATGAAAGGATAAAAGGATAATGCACGGAAATTCAGCTGAAGCAGACAGCTGTTTCACAAAAGCAGAATGAATAATACCGGACAAATGTTAATTCAGCTTCATTTCTGTTCCGGACATGAACTGCTTAAACAACAGCAGCAAATACAAATCGCCGGTTTCAGAGTTCATCCATATGCACCAAATCCCTGAACCGGATGTGGCGCACTGTACTGGTGCTGTAGTCAATGTCATCATTCGTGATCACAATCTTCTGACAGGAGTTGTCCAGTCTGGCAAAAGCCCCGAATTCCCTCTCATACGCTTTATCTTCAGCGACAGAACAGGCGACCTGGATGTAATACTGCCTGTTTCCTTTATTCGCCACGAAATCTATTTCCTGAGATCCGTCATGATATACCCGGAGGCTGTATCCCATATAAATGAGTTCGTTATAGACCACATTCTCAAAATTGTGGGTGATATCATACCGGTTGTTCATAACACGAATGGAATTCAGGACCAAATCTTCATCGTAAACCTTAAAATAGTATTCCAGCTCGCGTTTTGATTTTGTTGAATATTTTTTTACGCAGCATATCGCATATGCTTCTTCCAGATATCCGATGTATTTAATGATCGTTGTGGCAGAGCAAGGAAGACCTGTTCCCGTCATGTATTTCTCTACGGATCTTGCTGAGATGATCCTGCCGTTTGACAGAAAAACAAAGTTGGCCAGTCGTTTGAAGATCTCAGTTTTTCTGATCCTGTAGCGGTTAATGATGTCGTTCAGAATAATGGTTTCGTTAAGTTCATTAAGATAGATTCGCTGTGCGTTCCCGTCGCTGAACTCTGTTCGCTTTGGAAAACCTCCCCAGATAATATAATCGGAGAGAGAGATTTCCCTGCCAAGTTCTTTCCCGTATTCAGCAAGTTCTCTGTACACAAAAGGTCTGATCCGGAAAGAGACGAATCTTCCCGAAAGTTCTCTGGTAAACTCCCGGGATAAAAGACTGGAATTTGAACCGCTGATAAAGACGGAGCAGTTTCTGATCCGGAGTGTTCGGCATGCTCCTGCCCAGCCCTCAACTCTCTGAACTTCATCGAGAAACACATAACATAAGGATTCTTTTCGATAACAGTCAATATAGTTCAGCAGTGCCATTTCGTCCGGAATGGCATTCAAAACAGCAGTATCTTCAAAATCAAGGAAGATGATATTGTCTGATCGTCCTCTGATCTCTTCAATTATCTGCTTCAGAATTACAGATTTTCCACATCTGCGAATGCCAGTGATGATCTTAATCAGATCCACGTCATAAAATTCCCGAATGGCATCCATATACTATTCGCGTTTGATCAGCCCGCATGACTCCGGCAAATTTTCCTGATTCTATTGGACAATTTTACGCGAAGCGATGATTTTGTCCGCTGCTACTGGACAATTTATTCCAAAACAACAAAATTGTCCAACAGCATTTCTGATGAAATTTGATTATGAAAAAAGGGGTTCACGGGATCTGCACAAGACTTTGGTCATGAGTCCGGCAGCGGATTTTTAGAGGAATCCGGCAGAAGAAAAAGTTACATACTTCAATGCAAAACTACTGTTAAGCACATTGGCAAATTAGAAAGAAACCGTCAGTTAGATGCGCATTTTATGGACGCAAACAAGGAGAACAATTTACCAGAAACATCGCAAACGTGATAGTTGGCACATGATTATCCATCGCAAACGTGAAAAACAGACTGACAAAAACCTTCGCAAGTGTGATAAAAGCTATGTGAATATCCATCGCAAACGTGAAGAATAATTTATGTTTACAAGAAAAATTTATGAAGAGATGTTGAAGTGGAAGCAGGAATATGCACCTAAATATGCACTGTTCCCGAAAGGTACAAGACATGCAGGAAAGACAACGCTGGCAGAAAAACCGATTTATTGACTCCTCCGTCTGTTCAAACCGTATCAATACGTATGATCTGAACTCTTCACGTCCGTTTTAACAAAACCGACTCTCAATCTGCCAGACAAAAATCCAGAAAATCCTGTGGTTAGCAGTACCGACAAACTGCAGCAAAGCATGGTGCACGTTACCTGATTCCCCGGCACCATCTGCCTGATGCCAGTCATATCAGGTTCAGGATGGTCATAAACAACCGTACCGAAAACTGTCTTCTGACCACCAGTTCTGTCTGAACGCCTCCTGCACAACGGATCTAAGATTAGGGGGTAATCACCGCAGCATCACTGATATCCGAGGAACTTTTTCAGTTTCTTATCAGACAGAAGATCTTCTTTGGACAATCCAAAAGAGGTGGCAGGAACAATTTCCAGGTAACGATCCAAAAACTCTTCGTAAGTCTTTGCCTCAAAGCAGTACGGCGTGACAAAGAAGGTTCTGGTGCCGCCGGTCACTCTGTCACCGGCCTGCACAGTTACTTTAAAGTCACCGGTTTTCAGTTTTGCAAACACATACATTTCCAGATACCAGCCATTGATTTCAATACGACCAAATGAAACCGGATACTCAGCCACAACGGGATTGGCTCTGAGTGCACTTTCCTGATACTCATGCTCGGCGATTTCTATAAAACGTTCTGCCGAACTGCAATCCAGCACGGTCAGACTGCCATCATCTCTGCTCTCTCGAACAAATTCCAGGTCGCCGTCAACCTTCTTTATCCCATAACGCCAGAAACTGTTCAGCATTTTTTTATCAAGCCAGCGATAATCCTTTCTGACATTTTCGTATGCCATGTCCAGATATACATCGATATCTGTACCATACCTGAATTTTTCTTCAGGATTGGAATTCTCCACCTCTTTTTTCGTATACTCCACCAGGAAATCAATAAATTCGTCTGCAGAGCTTCCTCCAGTCCACGGACTGACTGTATTCGTGCCATAAAAGGACTGGCTGATCTGCCCGAAAACAAGCTGCCCATGACATGGTGCAATCTCATAAGGAGTTGCTTTTTTCATTTGTGTCACTGTTGCCCATGGATAATCTTTTTTGAGCCTGGCCAGTGCTTTTTCGTAGTACACCTGAATATCAGTGCCGTATTTGAAAAGTTCCTGATCGACTGACGGATTACGATTCAGTTCTTCCTCCTGCTTTCTCTCATTCTCGCTTTCTTCCTCTGCCTCAAAGAAACTGTCTGAACTTAACGGGGTCCATGCCCATACCTCGTTCATACTGTAGCTGGCCAGAGCAGGTGCATAGACAAACGAACCGTCTTTTCCCTTCTCCCACTCATCCCATCTTCCTGCAGACAGCTGACCGTTTTTTAAAATCAGAAGACAGTACTGTTCGCTTTTCGGAAAGTCGCCATCCGCCAGTGACTTAAAGTCCCTGATGATTACGTTGCGTATCTCTTCTTCCTCCGGTCCGATGTTTATGTAATTGATTTCCTCATTCTTAAGGCAATCTGTCAGGTCATGGCAGTCCAGTGCATGCCATCTGGAAACTTCTGCGAATTCAACAACATCGGCTGTTCCGCGAATGAATTTTCCGGATACGGTATTTTTATTGCAACCGTTCCACTCTCCGGCGGTATAGCGCCCGTCTTTCAGTTCCAGAAGGCAGAACTGACCCTCCTCCGGCACATCGTCTGCAATATTATGAAACTGATTAAAACTCAGTCTCAGATTCGTATAATCACACTTATACCCGACTTTTGCCATTTTTATATCCTTTTTATTCAATGCTTCACATTAACAAGAATCATCAGCAGCAATATCGTATTACAGACACCTGACTGACGTGACAGCAGGAAGAACCTGACTGACCATTAAAACCTGACGTGATCACTGCGATCGCCATGATATCATACCACCATAATTTACCGGGTTTAACCGGCAGATCATCCGGCGACTTCACAGAAAGTAACACCGGATTCAACTACTGCCCGGGTTTTCGAAGCATAAGATGAATATACCTGCCAAGTCTCCTGAATCTGTCATCACGGGAATACTCCAGCTCAAAATGAAGGATATCGGCAAACTTGTCCTCGTACTGATCCTTGTGACGCATATAGTCATGAAAAACTCGAACTCCGGTTTCTCCGGTGATTTCATACCCGAGTTCTGAACACATCCGGAGCATATCATGAGGATCTACAGGATAAGGCGGAGTCATTTTCTGCCGGTGACGGGATTTGAGTCCTGAATAGACATATGGAAAATTACCCACCACCAGACTCTGATAAAGCAGACCATCACGATTGTAGTACAGCAGCGAAAGAAGTCCTCCCGGTACAAGCAGTTCACTGAGCACATCAAGACACTCCCTCTGCTCTCTGATCCACTCAACCATGGCATGGCAGAGCACCA
Organism: uncultured Aeromonadales bacterium; assembly: GCA_902796095.1. GTDB lineage: Bacteria > Pseudomonadota > Gammaproteobacteria > Enterobacterales > Succinivibrionaceae > UBA2804. Next base: position 8,656 of record CADBNP010000093.1, read on the forward strand.
GATCAAAACGTCTGGATGAAATCTCTGAAGGGAGATTGAAAACGTCAGCGACGTAAAAGGAACAGTTGCGACCTCCGAGACGCTCACGGGCCAGATTTACAGCATCTGAGGAGACATCGCAGAGAACAACTTCATGATCTGGATTAAGACTGAGGAGAAAATCACTCATGCAACCGTCACCGCACCCCATATCCAGAATGGAAAGTTTTTTATTCTGGGCAATATCCGGAATTTCCATCAGATCTCTTTCCACCACGGCACGGCGTATTCGTCCCTTGGTAGAGGAGCAGATGTTACGGTGAAAGGTATCATTCTTACTGTCGAAGGAAACAAACTTTGCATTTTGCATAAAGCAAACACCTTATTGCAAATTTCAAAATATTTATTGCATTTTGCAAGATATTCTAAATTCTATGCGCTGGTCTAAAAAGCGGATTTCAAGAATATAAAAAATATTTTTCAGGTTAACTGATTGAAAAATATAGTTTTAAACAGAATCTTAAAACCAGTTTGATAATTTATGAAAAAGTGGCACGGTTATTTCATATAGAAAAGTATCTTTTTTTATCCCGTGCTCTCTTCAGTATTTCTGAAGTTTTAGCCCAGACGAAAGTCTGGGCATTTTTTTACTGAAACCGGAAAACTTTTACCGGATCAGATAAAACTGCTGACAGCAGCATTCTCCGTGCATGGCGATCCATAACAATGAAACTGACGTCTGTCAGAGCAGCGAATGTCAAAAACTTCTTCATTACTGCAGAACCCGGCTGAATAATGCACCGTTCCCCAGAAAAAGTTCTGCATAAACCGGGATTAACCGGACTGACATGCATTTCCGGTTTTGATTAAACAAAGCAGAGTATTTCAAAATCTGATCCAGGAAAGCACAGATGCAAAACCCGACTGTGCTTTTATATTCATGGGATGTTTAAACCAGGAACGGTCTCAGAAAATGACTCTCCTTAAACCCGGTGCATCAGATTCAGATCTGCCAAAGGCGGATTAACTCCCACAGTCCTGTCAGCAGTATTTCGAAAGGGATCATCATAACAAGTGTATAAAGTCCTGCCCATATTGCAATGATAATCGGAAATGTAATACTCGCTGCGCAACAACCAGATACACCGTCACCATCCTCTCCCTTGTTTTTTGAGGCTTCAACAATGCCGACAATTATGGACAATATTATATCAGCGAGTATCAGATAACCCAGGGACAATATATTCCACAACCACACTATTACCCAGCCGCCGCCCATAAACAGTGCCAGGAAAACAACAAAATCCACAAGAGATTCTCGAACCTTTTTCTTGTGGAGGCATCAATGGTGCCGTCAAGTGAACCGAGTATGAACCCGACAACCAAAAGCGGCAGCAGGATCCAGACCACAGTTTTGGCGAAAAATCCCAGGTTGAAGGAATAACCAGACATTAAATAAAAAACAACGGCTGCAAGGATACCCGCCGCGATGAAGCCGGTCCAGACAGTGGAAAAAAACCTATTTTTAAACAGTTCTTTTCGTTCCTGAGCCTTTCTTATTTTTTCATCCCTTTCAA
>CADBNP010000094.1 GCA_902796095.1 uncultured Aeromonadales bacterium
AACTGTTTCTTATACAGGTTAGTCCAACGTCATTTCTTAAATCATAATGACAGAAAAAATGATATCTATCGACACAACTGTGTGAATGACGACCAAAATTAAGTTGAGGTAAACACAATAATTTTTCACAGCCGCTGAATAAATCATTAACCTGATAGACTTCACTTAAATTTAAACTCTTTTTTATGGCTTCCAGATTTTTTAGGTTGAGAAATAAATCTTCAGCAGAATCTGAATTAACCTCAATATCGAAATCTATGATCTGCTGAGTCTGATCAAAAATTACTGAAGAACCGGTATCTGAGCGTGTGTCAAAATTAATTATCAGCTTATCCAGTTTGTTATCAAGCAAATCCTGTTTAACCTGAGATGTAACATCTTTGCGAGAATTTAAAGTTATAGTAGTCATAAAGCACCCATTTTAACCATTTCAACGGTAAAAACATAAAACACAGACATCAATACTGTAGTACTCTGTATTTTTATAATCTTACCCTAAGTTATATACTCAAAAACAGTTAAAACAATAAATTATTTCATATTTTGTGACATTACTCATATCTTCTTAACTTTTAATGTCTGTATCTGCTATCACTTTATATTTTTACGTCATTTTGAGACATTCATGAAACAATATCATTTCCTTAACGGTGTCTGTAAACTCAAAATACAAAAAAAAATTGTAGTTTCGTCGATCAGAGCAGTCAAAACCAAAAGCCATTGCATAAACTGACATTTAAACCGTGTAAAAGTACAATACACAAAGCCATAGCGGAATTGCTTATACAGAAAATCTCTTTGAAATTATCAGCCTTTTCCGTCACATCAGGTGATCATAAGAATACACAATGCTTTGCCTCACCCGGAAATGAAAACGGGGACCCGATGTCCCCGCAGATTTTCCAAATTTTCTGAACTGATTCAGAATGAAATCCCGCTGTTACTTCAGAGGCGGAATGCGCAGTGTCTGACCAGGATAGATTTTGTCCGGATCCTGCAGCATTGGCTTGTTTGCTTCGAAAATCAACTCATACTTGGCTCCGTTGCCCTTGCCGTACTGAGCCTCGGCAATCTTCCAGAGGGTATCACCCTTCTTGACCTCATAGAAGACTGACGCAGCTTGAGATGATTCTACCTTAACCTCGCCGATTTCAACCTGGGCAACGCCCTCCTGGTTACCGACGGCAAGTGCAGCCTTTTCAAGAGTTGCGAGATCCTTCACATTACCCTTGAGAACAGCCTTGTCACCGTCAACCTCAACAGTAATATCCTTGGTATCAAGTCCGAGAGCATCCATATTCTGCTTCAGATCTACAGCTCTGTCCTCAGCCTTTGCTCCGCCAAACAGTCTCTGTCCGACACCCTTAACAAATGAAATAAGTCCCATTGTTTCTCCTCAATAATAAAAAACAGAAGAATTATATAGCCGTGTACTTAAAAAAAACTGATCAAATCACGCAAATTCAACCGGAGCAGTAAAAGATCTGATATGTCATGACGATTTCCCGGCATTATCGGTGAAACCCTTCCTTGAAGCATTTTCAGTCCTTAAATCCATTTTTTCATTAATAAGACCTCTGAAGGTCTGAAACATATTCTTCAGAGTTGCTATGGTTACCGGCTTGCTTACAATATCCACCATCCCGGCATCCCGGCACTCGATTCTTTCAGTCTGGGAGGCGTTGGCGGTAAGAGCCAGGATCACTACCAGCGGGTTGTAGCGGATTATTCTTCTTGATGCTTCAATACCGTTCATTTCCGGCATCTGCAGATCCATCAGCACCAGATCCGGAACCTCGCGCTGCACCTGCTCCACAGCCTCGATGCCGTTGTTTGCAAGAGTTACAGTATGACCGAGGTTTTCCAGCATCTTTTTTATAATGAACTGGTTGACCTGGCTGTCCTCCACCAGCAGTATCCGATACTTGCGATCTTCATTCTGCCCCGGCTTTGTTTTAACTATGGATTTGGCATTGATAAGTCCCGTATTCCGTGCCGGGAGTCTCTCCGGTATGACAAACCAGAATGTGCTTCCCTTTCCAAGGGTACTTTCAACGCCGATTGTTCCGTTCAT
>CADBNP010000095.1 GCA_902796095.1 uncultured Aeromonadales bacterium
AAGATCAACACTTTTCTTGAACATAGCCTACTAATTTTAAAATTATACGCAAGTTGCAAACAGGGAAATTTTTGATTATACGCACTTAATAGTTCCTCTTTTTTCCGATTCTTTCGAACGGGGTATTCTGCAGTTGCTGGAAGATACATTCTTTAACCGTTAAAAAACTGCGACAACAGACGGGAGAAAACTTCTGGTCTGAATCGAAGAAACCTGTTTGTTTTCCCGGGGGTAAATTGTTACTCTTGTGAAGAGCGATGTAAGGTTTGTCCCTGTGACGACGATGTGATCTGAGAGACTGTATTTACAGGACTTCAGTCATGCATATTTCAAAACACAGGGTGAGTTTTCAAAGATTTTTAAGTTGATTTTTGTTTTTTAGTCAGAACGGGGTTTTCAATGACGCTTGTTCAGTTGCGATATGTGCTTGCAGTTGCGGGGTTTCAGTCATTCAGTGAGGCAGCTGCATCACTGTGCATAACTCAGCCGGCTCTTTCCAATTCCATCAAAGATCTGGAAAAGGAACTCAATATCAGTATATTCCGACGTACAAGTCACGGTATTGAACTGACTTCCCAAGGCAGTGAATTTCTCGGCTATGCCCAGAAGGTTGTAATGCAGGCTGATCTCCTGAAAGATCACTACAGCGGAGATCGGAAGTCAACTGTCCGGTTTGTTGTCAGTTCACAGCACTATTCATTTGCGGTGAGCTCGTTTATTCGTCTTGTGAAGATCTATGGTATGGACAATTACAATTTCTGTCTCCGGGAGACAAGAACCATGGATATAATCGCCGATGTTCACAGTCTGGCTGCTGATATCGGAATAATTTATCTGAGTGATTTCAACCGCAGGTATCTTACCCGTATTTTTCGTGAACAGGATATTGTTTTTACGCCTCTTGCCTCTTTTTCTCCCCACGTGTTTCTCAGCAGAAGCAATCCTCTTGCTGCAAAGAATGTGATTACCATGGCTGATCTTGCTGCTTATCCTTTCATCTGCTTTGAGCAGGGTAATTTCGGAAATGAATTTCTTGCCGAGGAACTGGCTGTGGACAGAGCAGGCAACAAGGTGATAAGAGTAAGTGATCGAGCTACGCTTTTCAATCTGCTGCTGGGTCTGAATGGCTATACCATTGCATCAGGCGTAATAGAGAAGGAACTCAATCCGGAGATAGCTTCCGTTCCTCTTGATGCTGTGGAAAAGATGGAAATCGGAGTTATCCGTCATAATTCCGTGGAGCCTGGCGGTATATTCAATCAGTATGTTAATTTTCTGAAGGAGGCTCTGATCTGAGTCATGACTGATGATCATCATGCCAGACTGGAGCCCTGTGAATAATTCGCCGTCAGGAAGAGCATTTCAGGATTCGGCTTTCATTCGAACCGGCAACTGATAATCAGGTGTCAGATTCCTCTGAAGAGTGTCAGAAAGGGATCATTCAGATTAGTCACTCTGAGAGATCCCCCCCACACACAGTGTTTTAAGCTATGCAGTAGCCTTTACACCATTTGTGCCTGCGGCATTTTTTCTCATGATGAAGGCAGCTTCGGTCATATTTCTCAGACTGGCTTCAGTTTCATTCCAGCCTCTGGTTTTAAGACCGCAGTCAGGGTTTACCCATACCTTTCTGAAATCAGTCTTTGCTGTGATTTTTTCAAGGGCTTCAACTATCTCAGCAGTTGCAGGAACTCTCGGAGAGTGGATGTCATATACTCCAGGACCGATCTGGGTTTCAAAGTTGCAGGATTCAAGAGCGTCCAGGATCCTGAAATCTGATCTGGATGCCTCGAAGGTAATGACATCCGCATCCATGGCATCAATCCACGGAACTATTTCACCGAATTCAGAATAGCACATGTGTGTATGGATCTGAGTTTCCGGTTTCAGACTGCTCTGAAGAAGTCTGAATGACGGAATGGCAAATTCCAGATACTCTTTTACCTGATCGCATTTTCTGAGAGGAAGCTTTTCCTTCAGTGCGGCCTCGTCAATCTGGATAATTCTGATCCCTGCATCTTCCAGATCCTTCACTTCATCTCTGAGAGCAAGACTCAACTGAAGGATCATTGTTTTTGCCGAAATATCACTGCGGGGGAATGACCAGTTCAGAATGGTAACAGGACCCGTGAGCATTCCTTTAACAGGTTTTTTGGAGCAGCTCTGGGCAAATCTGCTCATTTCAACAGTAACAGGACATTTCCGGCTGATGTCAGACCATATGACAGGCGGTTTTACACATCTGCTGCCGTAGGACTGAACCCAGCCGTTTTCTGTAAATATGAAGCCGTCGAGGTTTTCACCGAAATACTCCACCATGTCGTTGCGTTCAAATTCACCGTGAACCAGAACATCAAGTCCGAGTTTCTCCTGCAGAGCTATGCATTCAGCCGTGTGTCTGCGGATTTGACTGGTGTATTCTTCAGGTGATATCTGATTTGTTCTCAGCTGCTTTCTCAGACTCCGTATCTCCTGTGTCTGCGGGAAGGAGCCGATGGTGGTTGTTGGAAACAGAGGAAGATTCAGCTCCTTCTGCTGGATCTGACGTCTTTCCTTTCTTGCAGGAAGTCTTACAAAATCACTTTCGGTAAGGCTGTCAGTTCTTTCTCTTACCTTTTCATTAGGAGCGGCCCGCTGCTGTTCGAAAAGACTGCGGTTGGCCTCGAGGATCTTTTCAAAACCTTCTTCTCCGTTGACTGCAGATTTGATTTCAGCAAGTTCATTCAGTTTTTCGCAGGCAAAAGCCAGGTGTCTGGTGACATCATGTCCCAGTTTTGATTCACGTGCTGTTGTCATAGGAACGTGAAGCAGAGAGCAGGATGTTCCGAGAGCCGTCTTTATTCCCTTCTCCTCCAGTTTCTGAAGAGTGCCCACAATGCCGGCATAATTGCTCCGCCATATGTTTTTACCGCATATAAGACCTGCTGCAAGTATTCTGTTTTCAGGGAAACCGTACTTTTCTATCAGTTCAGCTGTTTTTCCGCCCTCGACAAAGTCAAGAGCAACACAGTCGAAATCAAGAGCTGTCACATCTTTGTATATGTCTCTGATGTCACCGAAGTATGTTTCAAGACAGATTTTCAGATCTTTTTTATGTTCGAGAACTGCAGTGTATATCTCCTTGAAAAGCTTTATGTCTTCCGGTGTCAGATCCCTTACAAGTGAAGGTTCTGCCAGAGCAGCCCAGGAGACATTGTTCTGACTGAGATAATCTATGAGTTTGCAGTATGCTTCTGTCAGGGCAGGGGCAAGCTGTTTCTGATTTGTTCCGTTAACGAAGCGTATGTGCTTAAGCAGCGTGAAAGGACCGATTAAACTTACCTTGAAGTTTAAATTCAGAGCCGTCGCCTCCTTTATGAGAGGATCTATAAACCAGGTTTCCAGTTTTACATCTCTGGAGCCGTCGTATTCCGGCTCGATATAGTGGTAGTTGGTGTTGAACCATTTCTTCATCGGCAGAGCCTTGAGATCGATACCGTTTTCCTGATGACCGCGAGCCATGGCGAAATATATCTCATGTGGCTGAAGATTTTTATCCGCGTATCTCTCCGGGATCAGATTAAACAGCACGGCGGCATCGAGAAGGTTGTCATACAGTGAAAAGTCACCCACTGGAATAAGATCGATTTTATTTGTCTGCATCAGTGCGTAGTTGTTCTTTCTGATTGCTGATGCGGTATCTGACAGATCTGCAAATGAAATTTCATGACGGAAATATTTTTCAAGAGCAAACTTGAGTTCTCTGTTTTCTCCTATGCGGGGAAATCCGGTTATGGTAGTAAGCATTGCTGTTTTCCTTTTGTTTTCTATATTACTGAACTGAAAGAATTATTAGATATTTATGTGTTATAAACAAATTCTATATTTTTATAGCCGGCTATAAATAATTTTTATAACGCTTGGTTAGTGCAGCTATATGCATCCTTATCTTTCTGGCTATCCGGCTCAGAGTTTTCCCTGTCCGTCATCTGCGATATCCGATCGACTGCAGGATCCGGTGTAACATTATGTGATCACCGGTCGGATCTGAACTGACTGAAGCCGGCAGTAAACGGACTGACTACGGACTGCCGGTGTACTGAGAAGCGACGGCATTCTGAACGGTTTGCGCACAGTTCATTTTTGGCAGAATCAGTCAGCACTTATGTCGGATAGTATGCAGTAAGGAACGTGTTACGCCATTTTGAAAATTTCAGCTTATGGGAAGAACTGTATGGACATGGAAGATTCGGAACTTATTGAAGGGCTCAGACAGCAGGGGGCTCGCCAGCTGCGGGAAACAGTAGATCGCAGTATCCTTCAGCTGATTGACGCCAGAATAGAATCAGAACTCAGGAACATGCTGGAGCTTGCTCTGAAATGCCTTCATGCCCAGTCCTGCTATGATGTGGATGAATACTACTCTCTGCTTTTCAGTGCTTTTCCCGATGCCAGGGTCAGACCAAAGATTTCCATGAGAAGTGACATAACAGGAGATCGGCTTACTGTAGTCTGGGCCAGGTACTGGAAGCTTCAGAATCCGCGTGACGGAAGAAAGGTTTATTCAAAGGTTTTTCCAAAGGGGACACGGTCTGAAAAGCAGTCTATGCGTCCCTTTAACCGGCAGCCTGCGGAACTGAAAAGGATCATCAGCTTTATGGAGCAGCGGAACGAAATCAAAAGAAAAAGAGGTATGATAATCGCCGAAATGCTGAAACTACTGAAGCAGTACGGCAGAGTTTCCTCTGAGGATCAGTATTAGAAGATTTGCTGATAGAATTCCGGATTACTCAGTCTTTGAGTTCTTTCCTGTAGTATCGGCACATATTTTAAGCTTGAGACATGTGGACTGGGCACTCATGCTCCATCTGACAGTCTTGCTGTCCATTCTTGCCGGAACTGTTATGTAGGTTGTACCCCGGAGTTCATGATCATAATTGGTGTATACGGTAATGGTTCCGCCGTCTATTCTGATGGCTGAGATGTTCGGATCCTTGTGGTTGTTTATGAACCTGTCGGTAAGATCCCAGCTGTAGTTTTCTGAACGGTGCTTGTCGTTGCAGATATTCATATATCTCGGACCTTCCGCATGAATGCATGCTTCAACCTGCTGCTTTATCGGTTCGATTGATTCAACAATCTGATCAAATGTGGTTCTTGTTCTGTCCCTGGCGTGCATATCATTGATCAGCCACACGGCGAAAATAATCAGTGCACAGAGAACAGTTATAGCCAGAATGTATTTCAGAATTCTGAAAGTATAGATTACCGGATGAAAATGCTTTCCGGAGTCTGATTCCTGGTATCTGATCCCGTGCTCTTCTCCCACGGTAAAGTCGTGTCCGGTAAAACCTGTATCAGGATCATCGTCGTTGATGGTGGCACTTAGACCGAGTTCTCTCAGAACTTTGGATGTCTTTGACATTTCAAGAGGCTTTTTTTCTATAATTACGGTGGTCTGGATCAGAAATCCGTCCTTCTCCTCTCTTGAAATCTGTATTTTTCGATCAATAACTCCAAGCAGAAGACTGTCAACGCTTTCACTTTCCGGAACTGCTCTGAAGTTTGCGGAATGCGGAGCAGCAGACTGAACGCTTCTGATCTGATCCTGTTTCTCTTCTGACTTCAGCGTCCCGTCATCTGAACGGTCAGATCCTGCTGTATGATTATGATCGGATCTCGTTTCTGAGTCTGAAAAGAAGTTAAAGGTTTCTGCAGCATCGTCATGAGAAGGTCTCTTCATGGATGAATCTTCCGTTGAGGAAGGATTCAGGGGATGCTCCTGTTCCGGTTCGGTATGCAGTTCTCCCAAAGCAGTCGATTTCGGATTATCTGCCTGATCAGATCGCAGGCGGGTGAAATCAATTACAGTGTTATCAGCGCGGGGCTGCTCCGGCATTGCCATATCAGGATCGTCCGGTATTCTTATTGGATCGGAACCCCGGTTTGAAAATCTCGGTGCCGTCATCCGTGACGGTGTGATGTCAGCTGATTTTTCTCTGTTCCTCTTGGTCAGGTACGGATTGAAAAAGCAGATAACGAAGAGCAGGATCAGCAGAGATCCGTAAAAAATTGCAAACCTGTTGCTGCCATCCTTGGCTGACAGTACTGACAGCGGGATCAGCATGATAGCTCCGAGGATAAAGGCGATATATCTGATTAGGAAATGCATTGAGGATCTCAGTCTGCTTCATGTTAGGAATGAACTGATAGTATTGTACCTAAAAAAAGAAATTTGTGTATATCGGCGATTGCAGATCGCAGTTGTCTGCGGAATTTTCCGGAGAGACAGAGCTGCAGTAAGGGAAGGATCCGGCTCTGAATCCGAAACATTGTGTGAGGAGTATTCTGATCGATTTGGCTGTTGCGGCGTGTTTTAAGCACTCTCAGTGATGATGAACTGAGGTAATCACAACACCATGCGGGTGAGGTCCGCAGTACTAATAAGGTGACAGGTGGCACACACTGAAAACACCCGCGGTGATAGAATGCAGGGGAGTAGATTTGTTGGCATTTTTAAATTTCGGATATCATGCTGAATGTAGGTGAAAATTCCGCTGCAGAATCAAATTCTGGCGGCTGGAAGAGAAATACAGAGGACGGGATCAGAGAAAGAATTGCCGGAATCATTCAGATCATCAGTGCCGGTCTTTTTGATCGTGATGACGTGATTAAGATTTCGGTTCTGGCAGTTCTTTCCGGACAGAATGTTTTTCTTTACGGACCGCCCGGAACAGGAAAAAGTCTTATTTCACGCCGCATTGCCTCGGTTTTTGCCGACTCTAATTATTTTGAGCATCTTATGCACCGGTTCTGTACACCGGAGGAACTTTTCGGTCCGGTTTCCATAAGAGAACTGAAGAACGACCGCTATCACCGCCTGACCGGCGGATATCTTGCCGAAGCTGATTTTGCCTTTCTTGACGAAATCTGGAAATCTTCTCCTGCTGTTCTCAACACTCTACTGACCCTGATTAATGAGAGACGGTATCATAATGGGTCTGAAATTATCCGTGTGCCGCTCAAATCTCTGATCTCGGCTTCAAATGAGGTGCCGCTTCATGAAGCTGGTCTTGACGCTCTTTATGATCGTTTTCTGGTTCGTCTGGTTGTGAATCCTGTCGGCAGCAGGGATCTTTTCAAGCAGATGATCACCAGCCGAAATACCGGAAAGGGTGTTCCGATGCCTGAGAATCTGGCGGTTACAGACGAAGAATACTCCAGGTGGCTCAAGGCAATTGATGAGGTTGAGTTGCCGGATGACTGTGCTGAAGCTCTTGTCCGCATGAGAGGAATTATTGCAGACAATGTGGATCTGTCAGATCTGGATCGGGACGATGTTGACGATGATTTTGACCTGGGTGGCGGTATGGATGATGACGGAAACTACGGACATCTGTCCTATGTTTCAGATCGCCGATGGTTTCAGATAATCAGAATTCTCAAGGCTTCCGCATTCTTCAACGGACGAAGCGCAGTTAAAATAAGAGATTTCTTTGTTCTCAGGTACTGCCTGTGGAATACCTCCTCCGATATGGAAAGTTTCAGTTCTCTTGTGGAGGATACGGTAAAGGAGTTCGCAAGTGATGAACTTTTCCCGCAGGAACTGCAGGAATCCATAAAAAAGGAGATGGACAGGGAAGGACCCGAGGGTACTGACAAACTGCTGTCGCAGCTTCGTGTCTGCATTAATGCCGTGAATGAGATTACGTCTTCACTTCGCCGTGACGGCGTGCAGATAGTATCCCGGGGCGGAGAGATGTTTTTCAATCAGATCAGCGAAACTGTCCCTCATTATTAAAGAAGAGAGCCGTCCACCTCCGTGAACAAGATTTCCTTTGAATCCGCCATTACGGAGATGTCTCTCGAGGTGGGGCAGCAGATCAAGTGCCGCGTTGTCCGGGCTGCCAGGCGCAACATTCTTTTCTTCGGTCAGCTGGAATGCATGCCTGACGACGGCTTCAACTTCAACACTCTTGGAAACGGTTCCCAGATTGACATGAGAATTGTGAAGATCGACAGGGAGAACAGACTGCTGCTGGTAAAGGAGGCGAAGCCGTCATCTGAATACTGGATCCCGGTGGTCAATTATGATCTCGGTGTCAACTATCATTCCGTATACAACGAAAGCTTTGAACGTCAGCTCGACATTGTGTTCAACATTTTAAAGTACGACAATGATCAGATGCAGATTGTCATAAACTCCTCCGGTCAGCAGATCAAGAAGCTTATCAAGGTGACATCGGTGAAGCTGATGGTGGATCTCATTAATCAGCACAGAATGATAGTTTCGCTGGAAGAGCTTCTGAATAAATGCTTCTCCCGCTATGACGGGATCTTCGATCAGATCCTTGAGGATATAGACAGAGAACTTTTTATCAGTGTGAATGATAAGAAAATTCTGAAGGAAATCTTCTTTGATCAGATTCCTAATGTTAGAAAAGCCAAGAATGACTTCCTGGAGCTGATGAATGTCCATCAGGGGGAATGACTGGCTGCTTCGTCAGGCTCAGCGGACTCTTAACCGTCTGGTTAACGGGGAGAACAGGCAGAAGAGCGGGATCAGCGCCCGCAATCTTGCGGCTTTGCAGCGTTCCGTTGATTCATTTATCCGCAGGGTGTTCGACAAGCTCTGCCGGCGCATCGAGCATGACGATGTCTACCAGCAGGATCTGAACCGCATCACCAAACTCAAAAAAACTGGTGCCGACGAGTTTACCAGTTCAATGCTCACCGAGGAGTATTCCCTCCTTCATCGCTATTTCAAGGTCAGTACCCACTACAAGCTGGATCTTCTGAAGAAATATTTCCGGAACTATTATCAGCTGGATGCTCCCGGGCATAATGCCACTTATCAGGAGCTGAACGAGTATACCCGTATTCTTCAGAGCAGCAAAAGCTCACTTGAGGGAGCTCATGCATCCGTACTGTCCATGCTTGAAGCCAAAGTAGAATCATGTGAGCATAAATATCTGAGTGATCTGTGCTCCAGATTCTGCAGTCTTGTCACCAGATATTTCGGTGAAAAGGCAGAAAAGATACGAACCTGCAATTCTCTCAGAATGCCTGCGGATCAGTTTCTTAAGAATTACGGATCTAATCGTAATCGAAAAAAGACTGATCCCCAGAAGAGCAGAAAATATGAGCAGGCTACACTGAGTAATGTAAAGCAGGAAAAATTTACCAGGGAATCAGTTCTGTCCAGGGGTAATCTGGTACCGGAAAGCGGTAGATTTACCGGTGCAGACAGAAGTGAACAGTTTGATCCCAATTTGCGTAACGGACAGGGTTCGGATTTTACCAGTGACGATCTTGATCTCGGTCATGACGAGAGCGGGGGAAATGAGGGATCCCGTAACAGATCCGACAGTCTGAATGAAGAGGATCGCTACGCCAGGATGGCTGATGAGCTGATGAACGGGTATGATCCTGCTCAGGAGCAGGTTCAGCGTGATTCGGAGACTGCAGAGAACGGTGGTGAAGAGACAACGGATATTCATGAGAACGGGGAACAGCTGCTGCAGAAATCTGGTGCTCCTTCAGTTCCCTCATCAGCTGGCGGTTCTGGGGAAAACAGCAACACCGCAGGTGACGAAGTTTCCCCATCTGATGAACAGCAGGAGAAAACATCTGATTCTCCGGAGAAGGAACAGAATCAGAACAATGGGAAGACGCAGAACGGATCAGAACAGAGAAATGGATCAGACACAGCTCCGGGAGCATCAAAAGAAGAAAATAATGATCAGGAAGGCGGTGTGCCATCATCGGATAGTTTACCTGGTGCTTCTGCAGAAGGTTCAGGAGAACAGGAAAACGAAGACGGTGAGAAAACCGGATCTGATGAACGCATCGGTGATCACGTAGATGATGACGCTGCAGGGAAGTCGGAAAGCAGCGGGCAGGAGAGTTCGGATTCTGACGACGGTATTCCGGTCATAGATCTCACCAAATTTATGAGTGCTCTTAATGATCTGGATTCAGGAACTGATCTGTTTTCCGGATCCGGTGACGGCATGGACGCTGAGAAGAGATCGGATGTTCCGGATGGTGCCAGAAGTACCGGAAAGTATGCTCTTGGAGAAGCAGATGATGTCGGTGGTGATGACAGTGACGGCGGAGAGACCGGTACTATATCGCTGGATGAAATGCTCAGACAGATGGGTATTGATACAGACGGCTCCTATGATGAGGACGGAGTCTACGATCCTCATCCGGAAAACTTCTGGACTCATCAGTACTGGCAGCTGGGTAAATGGAAAACACAGGATCCGTCTGAGCCTGAAGCTGTGTCTGAGACTTCCGAGCCTGACACTTTCCCGGAGGATCCGAAGGAAAAGTATGCAAGAGATGTAGATCGTTTTTTTAACGATCTGGTAGACGATCTGCTTCAGGAAAGGGGCAACAGGTTTATGGGATCCGGTTTCAGCGACGGATTTCTTACCAGGGATGACAGGAGCGACTATCTTCATTTTTTTTCCATTGTGGAGAACAATTCCGGACTGCAGAAACTGCTTCAGATCCTCGGACGGCAGATGGGACTTGATCGCAATTCCAGCACACAGCTCAGATTCAATGATCGTTCCCAGGATAAGATCAGACATCCCAATGCCGAGTCCATGTCAGGTATAACCATGGGCAACGAAATCAGCTATGTTCTGCCGGAGGAGCTGGTAAAAATAGCTGATCAGGATACGGAAATGTTTTTCGATATCGGCTATCTGGAGAACAATCTGCTTCGCTTTGATCTTGACGGTATTGTCGGGATCAGCCAGGGCGGGAGGGAAAGAATCAAAAGTTCCCCCCGCAAAGGCCGGGGTCCGGTGGTGCTATGCGTGGATACAAGCTCGTCAATGCAGGGTGTTCCTGAAAGTTACGCCAAGGCTACGGTTATGAGTCTTGCCCTTAAATGCCATGATGCTCACAGGGACTGTTTTGTGATTAATTTTTCAGTGCATATAGAAAAGCTTCTGATCCGGGAGGATGATGACGAGGCGGAGGAAAAACTGCTGGAGTTTCTGAACAGAAGCTTTAACGGAGGATCTGATCTTGACGAGGCTCTGCAGGAGTGTCTGCAGCTGATGCGCAATGATCCGAGGTTCTACAGATCGGATGTTCTCTGCATTACTGACGGACAGATCAATTATTCACCTCAGCTGGCGGATCTTGTTCGCCGTCGCAGGCAGTATGAGCACAACAGATTTTATGAGCTTGTTATCGGCTCCATGGCCAATGATGCCTACTGGCTTGGTGCAACGGAGAGTATAAGAAGTCAGTCGGTACTTTTTGATCATCTTTTCGAACTTAGTACCGATGGAAAGTGGATGCGGGAGGTAACTACCTGATATGGGCGGAGGAGGAATGAAAAAGCAAAACTCCATGATTTATCCTGTAATGGAGAACCTGGCAGAGAATCTTCAGGGGCGCGGATATCTGCTGCTGACAAGAAATCTTGATCCGGGGAAACGGTATTTTTCTGATGACCCGGAAAATCTGGTGCAGCCGGGGATCTTCTGCTCTCTCGGACAGTTCGGAGAACTGACTCTTCTTGCCGGAGTTGAAATCAACTGGTACCGTCCGGGAAAAATCTACATGGGTGTTCTGGCTTCTGAAACGGGTTTCGCTCTTGATCAGCCTGTATTATCTCCCGTAGATCCTGAGATTCGGAAAAACATTCTGGAGCAGCTGAATCTTGAAGTCGGCGATCAGAAGATAACTGACAGATGGATCTGGTGGCGCTATCTGACTGCAGACGGCAGAAGCACTGAAAACACAGCTGATTCTCTTATTCCTCATTTCAAGGATCAGAATCCTGCGGCCTCATCTCTTGCAGATCAGAAGAATATGGTAAAGTTCATAACGGCAGCTGCAGATCTGTGGAGTGATCTGCTGGACAGGAGAATCGGGAAAAAGTGACTGCAGCGTGACTGATCTCCCGGAGATGTTTTTCAGCGCGGTTTGAAAACTCCCTTCAGATAATAGTCAGGCAAATCCTTAAGGGAACTGCATCCCCTGAACATGTTCTTGAATATTTCCGCTGTATCCGTTTTTAACCTTCCCATATTCCTGAGATTTTCACAGTTCTCAAACATCCCGGTAAAGTTAATGGCTCCAGCTGTATTCCAGTCGGGAAAATCGGTCAGTTCTCTGCAGCCGGAAAAGGCATGGTTGAAGTTCTGGACTGATGAAACATTGAGAGCTGGGACTGTTTTCAGAGATGTGCAGTCGGCGCAGATTTCTGATATATCCATGGCATTTCCCAGATCCATCCTTGGCATTTTTTCCAGCTTTGCACAGCCGAAGAATGTATTGCGGACCAGAACGCATGATCCGGTTTTTATCTCCTCAACCGATTCAAGTGAAGTGCAGTGAGCAAAAAGGTAGGAGAGATCTACAGCTGATGACAGATCCAGAGAATCTACCCGTCTGAGTGACTGACATCCCATAAACATCATGGATACTTTCTTTAATCCCGAGTAGTCAAGCTCAGGTATCCGCGGCATCTGCTCGCAGGAATCAAACATGCTTATGGCACTTGTTCCTGAACTCAAATCCAGTTTCGGCACTGATGAAAGTCCGGTGCAGCACAGAAACATGCAGTTGAAATTTTTTACCCTGGATGTATTGAACTGAGGAATGGTGGCTATTGCGTAGCAGTTGTCAAACATTGAGTCCATATTTTCCGCTTCTGATGTGTCCCAGTGCGGTACTGTTTCCAGTTTGCCGCAGGCGGAGAAGCAGTAGGAGAAATCCTTTACTCCCGACGTGTTCAGCATCGGCACGTCTTCAAGACTGAAGCAGCATTCCAGCATGCCCTTCATGTTTCTGGCTCTGCCGGTATCATAGGCTGGAAAAGTTCTGATTTTATGGCAGTTAAGGCACATCAGGGAAAAATCCTCAATCTTTTCTGTATTGAGCTGTGGCAGGATCTCCAGATTCTCGCAGTTGGCGAAAAGACCTGCTATGCTTCGGCAGTTTTCTCCCAGAATGATTTTATAACTGATCTTCCTTATTGTTTTCAGATTGGAGAATGGTGAATCGCTTACGATACCGTCCCTGTTAATGATTTTAAGACTGTAGTTGATTACAAGACTTTTCAGAGTTCCGGTGGCTAGATGAAGCTTAAGTTCATCCGTAATGTCTTCATATGAATTGAGAATATAATCTTTGTTTTCGCTCACTGTTTTTCCCCGGATCACACCGAATTCTTTGACTGCCGCTGCAGGCAAATCGTCCTGAAGCCATCAGATTATGCCATTAATAAGGTTTTAATGAGAGTTGTTTCTTCAAAAAAAGAAAAGCCCGGCATTCAAATCTCTGGCTTACGGCTGATATCATCTTTCAGCTTTTTGCTACTGGAGCAAAGCTTAATCTGTGCAGGGAAGTTCTGCTGTTGTTCCATGTAGCAGCTGAATGCCGCTCTGATATTTCTGTTTGATCAGTGTCGAAAAGTCACTTGCGGGAACACTGTTTCATTTCATCCCCGTGCTATTATAAAAAACGCTATCCGGATTGGACGAACTGAATTTATGCCAAATTCATATCTGAGCTCCACTAAAATTTTCGGTGATTTTCACTTCCTCTGATCTGATGCAAATCTGAACAGCGTTTTCATTATGCTGTTTGCTGTTCTCACTGTTTCCGGGAGGCATTATGAAGGAAGGCTGCAGAGTTACCGTATATATTGAGGGTCAGAGAGATCCGATAACAGGAACCGTTGAAAAGGATGATCCTCTGATGCTGCATCTCAGGGAGCTGGACGAACCCATAGAAAAAAGCACTATTGTTACCTGTACGGAGATTTCCGCTGATGATCCTGTGGCAGATGACGTGTCCGAGCCTTCAGTTGTTGTAAGACCGTTTGGTGTCAGGGAAAGTGAGGGTGTTGAGCCGGTTAGCCAGGAAAACGGAAGTTCCGGAGGCGGAGTTTTTAAAAAGAGTCTGATCCTTGTTTCCGTGGCGCTGATTGTTCTCCTTGTCTGCTTTCTGATTGCCGGAAATTAACAGGGTCTTTGACAGTACCTTCCCCGGACAGTCCG